>CBDUGY010000181.1:0-1893 GCA_965367015.1 uncultured Ulvibacter sp. | reverse complement strand
TTGAAAACGCCAATATGAAAAAGAGTAAAACTATCGATATCGAAGAATTCGTGGAAGAGTCTGAAGTGGCCGATGTACTTTTCAAAAACCCGTATTTTCTGGAACCTCAGAAGGAAGGCGGGAAGTCGTATAATTTACTACGCGACGCGCTAAAGAAAACCGGAAAACTGGGTGTTGCCACTTTTGTGATGCGACAAAAGGAACATCTTAGTTTAATTGGAGTTTATAAAAACGCCCTGGTGCTGCATGTGATTCGTTTTGCGGACGAGATTCGGGATCCATCCGAATTAAAATTACCCTCTACCAAGGTGACAAAGAAGGAAGTCGATATGGCACTTTCTCTTATTGAACAATACACCACTACATTTAAGTTGAGCAAGTATAAAGACGTTTATAACGATCAATTGATGAAGATCATTAAGAGCAAAAAAGCAGGGAAAACCTTAAAAACCGAAAAGATAGATGTGAAACCTACTCCTGCCAAAGATTTGATGGCGCAGCTTAAAGCCAGTCTGGAGAAAAAGAAGAAAGCCAAAGCCTCATAAGATGAGCTTACAGGATTATATAAAGAAAAGAGATTTTGACGCTACTCCCGAACCTGAGGGAATTCCCGATGCAGAGAATGCTAATCGCTTTGTGATTCAGCGGCATCAGGCGAGCCGATTGCATTACGATCTTCGGCTCGAATTAGAAGGCGTACTTAAAAGTTGGGCTGTCCCAAAAGGGCCTTCCATGAATCCATCCGATAAGCGACTTGCGATACAAACTGAAGATCATCCGGTGAAGTATCTTACTTTCCACGGAACGATTCCGAAGGGAAATTACGGTGCCGGAGAAATGCAAATCTGGGACGAGGGATTTTTCAGAATAATAGACAATGGAAAACATGCCAATGGCGTACAGCAGATAGAGGAAGGCGACTTAAAAATTGAATTCTTCGGAAAAAAAATTAAAGGCAGTTTTGCGTTGGTACAAATAAACAGGCAGGAGGAAAAGAAGCAATGGCTGCTTATCAAGAAAAAAGATGAATTTGCCACCGACCTCGACTATGATGCAGAAATCTTTTCGGCTTCAGAAAATAAAAAAAAGCGCAGTGGGAAACTTCAGAAGCTGGATCCGGAGCAATTCCTGAAACCCATGTTGGCGGGTACTGCTAAAAAAATCTTTAACGACCCTGAGTGGATCTACGAGATTAAATGGGACGGCTATAGAATGATTACCCATATAAAAGATGGGAAGGCACAACTGAATTCCCGAAACGGCATTTCCTATAATGCCAAATTTCAGTTATTACAGCAAGAACTCGAAACCATCGATCACGATGTGATTTTGGATGGGGAAGTGGTGATTGCAGATAAAAATGGGATTCCCGACTTTCAGAAATTACAGAAATACGATCGGCATACCACCGAAGGGCTATTGCGATATTACGTCTTCGATCTGTTGTATTTAAATGGTCACGAGATGCAGAATTTACCGCTTTTGGATAGAAAAAGCCTGTTGCCGGAGATTCTGGAAGGCTTAGATAATATTGTGTATTGCGATCATGTGGAAGGCATGGGTGCTACGTTTTATAAGGAGGCTGTCGATACCGGTTTGGAAGGCGTAATCGCCAAGAAGGCAGATAGTGTTTATAGTCCGGGATATCGCACCGATAAATGGTTAAAAGTAAAGGCGGTGCAGAGTGAAGAGGTAATTATTTGCGGTTATACCGACTCGGTGAGCGGTGGCGCCATTTTTGGTTCGCTTATTTTAGGAATTTATCGAGACGGAAAGTTGAGCTATGCCGGGAATTGCGGTTCGGGATTTTCGAATGAGACGCAGAAAGAATTGTTGGCATTATTGAAACCACTGGAGATAAAAAAAAGTCCTTTTTCAGAAAAAATAAATCTG
>CBDUGY010000180.1:0-1979 GCA_965367015.1 uncultured Ulvibacter sp. | reverse complement strand
GGAGTTATTTCCTAACAAGAAGGTAAAGAGTTTTAATCTTCGAAAGTCGAATACGGTTGCCCGTGATAACGCTTTACATCTGGATTGTTGCTTTCAACCTATAGGGAAAGGAAAATGTATCATTCATAAGGATGGTTTTTTGGAAGAAGAGGAATATCAATGGCTGGTAAATTTCTTCGGAAAGGAAAACTGCTTTCATATAAATAAGGATGAAATGTATGACATGAATAGTAATATCTTTTCTATTTCTCCGGATGTCATTATTTCTGAAAGGAATTTTACACGCTTGAATACCTGGCTTCGCTCTGAAGGATTTACTGTTGAAGAAGTTCCTTATTCCGAGATTGCCAAACAAGAGGGACTGCTTCGCTGTACTACAATGCCATTGATTAGAGATTAATATAATTACAAATCTTTAAACTCATATTTCTAAGTCTAAATTAGGGTAGGGAAAGGCTTGTGATAACAATACTATTAATCCTGAACGAATTTGAAACCTAAAGCGAACAGATTGTAGTTCAGGCCAGAATCCCGTTTGTATGCATTGAACTTCAAATCGACGCTTTTTAATCCGAAATGTGCAATATGCAATTTTGTAAAAATATCGGTATAGGTTACTCCAAAGCCAAACTGATTCGCATTGTATTCGGATAGATCGTAATCGGATGTATAAAATTCGTCGGTTGAGAGAGCTTCATTGTATTTATTAAAATAGTCGGCTGCTGTCTGATTGTAGAATCGGTATGAAGGATAAAGGGTGAATTTTTCTGAAATTTTTACCGGTACTTCAAGATTTACAGTGTGAGAGTTTATTCCCCAATCATCAAAATAGTATCGATAATAGGTTCTCAAAACAAAGATCTCGTTTATATAAAAATTCATTCTTCCCCCAACGGCTGTTTTAAAGCGGGCATCAGGTAATCTCTCAATATCATCTGCAATATGAAAGTTATCTACGAAAAAATCATCTCTATCGGCAAAATACACACGCTGAAACGGCGTGGACAGAAGCCCTTGCTGCTGCACGAGATCCAACGAAAGTGAGGCTTGAATGTTCTTCGAAAGAATTTGAGAAAATGTAAAACCAAGAGAATATGAATTTCTATTCTTATCCTTTAAGTCGGGGACAGATCCCCCCCGAAGTTCTTCAGGCAAAATTATTTTCCAAGTATCTAAATATACATTGGCACTCACACCAACTTCGGTGTTTTTTTCATTGAATAATTTAGAATAGTTCCCACCGATACCCAATGAGAAATAATCATACTCGCTGGATATGGAAACATTCCCACCTACGATGTCGTTGCGGGAATCTGAGCTATGGCTATAGCTAAAAGTACCATTCGCCCAGAGATCACTACCCGAAGCACCGGAAGATGCTACGAATGGATCTGCAGGTTGATCACTATCGAATGGATTCACATTAGAGGAAGATGCCGAGGTATAGGCCGATATACCTGCATCGATACCAAGTACATCGTCATCATTTAGTGGTATGGAGACAATAAATGAGGAAGCTATATCTGTTAGCTCCTCTGTACCTAAACCGCCAGTTACGGCAGCATTTTTACCATCCTGCGAATAGAAGCTGGAAATCCAATCGATCTCCGTAGTCTCTAAAACACGCTTTTTGTATGTGGAAGTTGTGTCCTGAGCATATCCGTACAATGATGCCGTTAAAAGACAAACTATTAAAAATTGTTTTTTTATCATCATATAAATTGGGTTAGGGATTGAGCGCTTCGGCTGCGCTCAGCGCAGACGTTTGTTTAAACTCTCCAGACTTTTGGGTCTGGAAGTGAGTAGCGAAAGCCCGACTATGACCAAGCATCGCGAGCGTCATAGAACCCCCTAAAAAATTATTATTTCATCATATCCCGCCGTTCGACGGAATAAACTTTACTAAATACTTTTTATTTCACAGATCCCGCCGTTCGACGGAATAAACTTTACTAAATACTTTTTATTTCACAGATCCC
>CBDUGY010000179.1:0-2033 GCA_965367015.1 uncultured Ulvibacter sp. | reverse complement strand
CGGAATCTCATTTTTTCGATGTGGTTCAATCAAAACATCTACGAGAGACTTACTTAATAAGTTATAATCACTTGTGTAGAGTGCCGATATAAAGCCGGCAACATTTCCGCTTTGAACAATTGCATCTTTTAATGAAACTTGTGTGGGTAGTGCGCCTCGCGATTCTTTTGTGGAGATACTAATATTTGGTCGGATCATTGCTACAAAAAGATCATTTGGAACAGGTAAACTTACAACGGAAAGAGGATCGTAGCCTGAAATGAGCGTAAACCCACCAAATAAAGCCGGTGCTACATTATCTGCATGTTCGTTACCACTGGCGACGACTTCACCTTTCATTGCGAAATAAGTAAGCTCATGTAGTGACATAGGCTTTTCTATAAATTGATTGATCCCGAATACAATTGCTGCGGCGCTTGCTGCACTGCCGCCTATACCACTTCCTATTGGAATTCCTTTAGTGATTTCTACTTCAAAACCATAGTCCAAGTTTAACTCTTTCAACATAGCCATTCCTGCTACACCGGAAACATTATCTATGGTTTCGAGAGGTAATGACGCCCCAACAATTTTCGTGATCTTAATTCCTTTGGTTGCAACTTTCCGAAGAATAATTTCGTCTCCCACACCCTCTAGTGCAAAACCTAAAATATCAAAACCGCAGTTCACATTTGCTACTGTCGCCGGAGAAAAAACTTTTATATACTTCAACTTCTTTTCCATAGTAGATATTAAAAAGTACGCATTCTTATTATATCACTGAACAAACCAGATGCAGTCACATCCCCGCCGGCGCCCGCCCCCTTAATTATTAGAGGTTGTTCGGGATAGCGTCTGGTATAGAAGAGCACTATGTTATCCTTTCCTTCCAAATTATAAAAGGGATGGCCTTGCGGTATTTCCTGAAGACCCACAGATGGTTTTCCATTTTCCAATTGCGCAACATATTTAAGTTGAGAGTTATTGGCGTTAGCACTTTGCAGTAATTTTTGAAAGTGATCATCATCTTCGATTAAAGTATTGTAAAAATCTTCAACTGAAGTACTATTAAGGTTTTTAACCGTTAAAAACGGTTCATTAATAACATCTTCTAAATCCAATTGTAATCCGCTCTCTCTCGCCAGGATGAGTATTTTTCTCGCAACATCCACACCACTTAAGTCGATTCTAGGGTCGGGTTCCGTATAACCTTCTAACTGAGCCTGTTTTACAACATCGTGAAAACTATCACCAGATTTAAAATTATTAAATGTAAAGTTCAAACTTCCGGAAAGTACTGCTTGAATTTTTAATATATCGTCTCCCGAAGCTATTAAATTATTTAGAGTGTCGATAATTGGTAAACCGGCACCAACGTTAGTCTCAAACAAAAAAGCAGCATTGTATTTCGTAGCAAGGCTCTTCAATTCCTGGTAATTCTTGTAATTTGAGGAGCAGGCTATTTTATTACAGGCAACTACGGCTATACTATTCTTTAAGAAGTTGTTATAATGGTCGGCTACCGTTTCGCTCGCGGTTACATCAACAAAAACACTATTTCGTTTATTAAAGCTTACGATTCGTTCCGTAAAACCATCTAAACTGGTTCTTTCTCCTTCAGATAATCGCTCTTTCCAGTGTTTTAAAGAGATACCGTCAGAATTGAAATACATCGTTTTCGAATTCGTAATTCCTATAACACGAATATTTAAATTTAATTTTTCCTTTAAATAAAGCTTTTGTTGCGCAATCTGATCCAATAACTTTCCACCCACGTTTCCAACGCCGGCGATATAAAGATTGATTTGCTTTCGCTGATCCTCGAAAAAACGTTCATGAAGTACATTGAGCGCTTTCTTTACATCTTTTTTTGCGATTACCGCAGAAATATTCTTTTCACTCGCTCCCTGCGCTATGGCTCTGATATTAATGTTGTTTTTCCCTAGTTTACTAAACATCTTTCCGCTAATGCCTTGATGATTTTTCATTTTATCACCAACAAGAGCGATAATCGAAAGATCGCTTTCTACTTGAAGAGGATTCATTTTTCCTAT
>CBDUGY010000178.1:0-2106 GCA_965367015.1 uncultured Ulvibacter sp. | reverse complement strand
GGAAACCCTTCCGTAGCACAAGAACTGGAAAAACAGTTGAAGTTACTGAATGAAGAAAAGACGACTCCCTTTGAAGCGGCAGCCGTGCTTCTGAAATTTCAAAATACTTCTAAAACTTGAAAATTACACCCACTAAATATTCTCCTCTGCCGTTAGCAAAACTAAATTCAAAATGATTTTTTGAATATGGAGTAGTAAAAACGTAGGTGCTTCCAATACCTACCAGGGCGCCTACCAAGACATCCCAAGTATCATGCCTATCGTGTAATCCTTCCACCCTGCTAAAGGCGACAAATCCTGCCAAGGCATAAGCAGGTACACCATATTTCCAGCCATAGCGCCTTTGAATAAATGATGCGCCGGAGAAAGCCGATGATGTATGTCCGCTGGGAAAAGCATGTCCATCGGTCGCGCCATCAGGTCGTGGTTTATCAATAATATATTTGGCGGCGTAAGTAATTGCAATGGTGGTGGCATACGATTTTGTTAACTGCCAGAATCCTTCTTCATCCTTCATGAACAAAGTGCCCGCAGCTGCTCCCACAGGGATAGCGACTTGAAAGACGTCTCCTATATCCTGAAAGGCTTTTTCTCTTTTTATTTCCCCTGGGGAATCTTCCTGAGAAACCATATGAATATGAAGCAATAGAAAAAAAATAAGAGGAAGAAATCCTAATTTTTTAAAAAGGGAATCTTTTCGCGTTATTAATTTTTGTTGTAATGACATAGCTGCACTTTAGAAATTAAATACATATTCTAAAGAACGGAATCCTTGGCAAGAAGTGTATTCTCATTGTATCCGATATGTTTATATCGGACAAATATTTAAGATACGACGTAAGATTTTTTAAACTCTGAGGGAGTAACTCCCTTAAATTTTCTGAAGGTTGTGTAAAATGAAGATCTTGAATTGAAACCTACACCCTTTGCGATTCCCATTAGTGTAAAATGATCGTTTCTGTCATTTTGAAGTGACTCAATAAAAGCTTCCACTCTATATCGATTTACGAAATCCTGAAAATTAGTGTTAAGATGTACATTTAAAATTTCAGAGATATATTGTTTGGGTATACACAAATTCATAGATAGTGTAGTAAGAGATAATTTTGGGTCTTTGAAACCTTTTTCCAACTCCATGAAAGAAATTATCTTTTTTTTATATCCTTCAACAAGCTTTTTATTAAGACCAGAACTTTCATACTTTCTGGCTTTTCTTGTTAAAAGAACTTGATTTGGAGAAACAACTAATTTCATAGTAATAAAATAAAATAAGAATGCAGTAATCAACATTGTATAAGTGCTGAAAGCCGCATCACTAAAGGTAGAAACCTCAGCAATATCAAACCAACCTAATATGTCATTTATGATCGAAGTGCTCATTAGTATTGTAAGTGGAATGACAAAATACAGCATCCAACCCTGTTTTTTTGTATGAAAGAGAATCTTAACTGTAAAAATAAGATAGCATAAAAAGCTAATTTCTATGAGCAATTCGAAGATTTCAACAACCAGATAATCGGCTAGAGAGGTTTGCAGAACTTCTATCACTTCTACGGTGAAATAAAGAAGATTAGGGATAAAGAACAACCAGTCTCTTCTAGAGAAAACTAATTGTTCAGACACATAATATTTTACAAAAAGAAAGAGGAATGTAATAAAAAGAGAAGAGTCGAAAAAAAACCAATCTATATTTTCAGAAAAGAGATTATTACCATCATCTCCGGCAAGAAAAAACATGATCGAAATAATAGCACCTAATAATAGCCATGATGTGGACTTACTAAAGGTTCTTCGCTTATTAAGTAATACTATAACCAAGAAAAAACCTTGCAATAGTGTGACTATTTGCAGTGTTGCAAGCATGGAGGATTGGTTTACTCTAATAACGGTTTAGAGTGGTATATAGTATTAAAATGCTTTTTTAAACCATGCGACTTGCGCCTCTAACCCTTGTTTTAAAGTTGTCTTAGGATCGTAGTTTAAAAGTCGGCGAGCCTTATCGATATTCGCCTTGGTTCGGGATTGATCCCCAGGGCGAGCCGGCTTTATCTCAATTTTAATGTGTTTCTGCAAAATCTCCTCCACGGTCTTAATTCCTGTAGCAGT
>CBDUGY010000177.1:0-2356 GCA_965367015.1 uncultured Ulvibacter sp. | reverse complement strand
CCTAACGACGAACAGAATTTTGAGCAATTGGCTTATTCAGAATTAAAAAAAGTATCTATTGGAGGAACTATATCCGATTTTCTCCCAACTGCTATGTACGATGATGTAAGCTTTTCGCCCGATGGCAATTATATTATGGTGAGCCATTTGAAGAAACCTTTTTCCTATTTGGTTCCGTATTACAGATTTCCTTATGAAAACAATATCTATAAAAAGGATGGAACTTTTGTGAAGTTAGTTAACGATGTACCCCTCAATGAAGTACAGCCTAAGGGTTTGATGGCTACGCGAACAGGAAAACGCAATATGAATTGGCGTGATGATAAGCCTGCAACCTTATTTTGGGCCGAGGCTCTGGACGAAGGAGATCCTGAAATTGAAGTTGAATTCCGTGACGCTGTATATCAGCTCGACGCACCCTTTAACGGAAAATCAAAATTGCTCTTGAAAACCAAGAATAGGTATTCCGGAATTGACTGGGGTAATGATAATACCGCCGTAGCATATGATTATTGGTGGAATGACAGAAACACTAAGACCTATATATTTAATCCGTCGAATGCTTCAGAAACTCCAAAAATCATTTACGATAGAAATTATCAAGATCGGTATAGTGATCCGGGGAATTTTGTAACTGCCGAAAACGCATACGGTCGACCGCAATTAGTGATAAACGAAGGAAATCTATATTTAATGGGAGATGGTTATTCTGAAAAAGGCCAGTTTCCATTTATTGATGCTTACAATATAAAAACTCAGAAGCCTAAGCGAATCTATCAATCCAGTTATACCGATAAACTGGAAAATCTTCAAACAGCCATCGATATGAAGAAGGGAAAGATTCTTGTGCGTATTGAGTCACAAAATGAATACCCGAATTATTACTTCAGAAATATTTATAAAAAAGAGGATCTCACACCGGTAACGTCTTTTGATAATCCTTACAAGAGTATTTCTGAGGTTCATAAAGAGGTGATCACTTACAAACGAGATGACGGGTTGGAATTACAAGGAACTTTGTATCTCCCTGTTGGTTACGACATGAATGAAAAGGAAAAAATGCCTATGATCTTATGGGCGTATCCGCGGGAATTTAAAGACAAAAACAGCGCATCGCAGAATACGACTAACCCAAATGAGTTCATTTATCCATATTACGGCTCTCCGATCTACTGGGTAACACAAGGCTATGTGGTTTTAGATGACGCGGCTTTTCCAATTGTAGGGGAAGGTGAAGAAGAACCAAACGATTCTTTTAGAACGCAACTGGTCGGAAATGCCAAAGCAGCCATTGATGCTGTCGATAAACTAGGCTATATAGATCGCAGCCGGGTTGGAGTTGGCGGACACTCATACGGAGCTTTTATGGTGGCGAATTTATTAAGTCATAGTGATTTGTTTGCAGCGGGAATTGCCAGAAGCGGGGCATATAACAGAACATTGACGCCCTTCGGATTCCAGAGTGAAGAGCGGAGTTATTGGGATTCTCCTGAGACCTATTACACTATGTCTCCGTTTATGCATGCAGATAAGATGAAAACCCCTTTACTATTGGTACATGGAGAGGCAGATAACAATTCGGGTACCTATCCGCTACAAAGTGAACGCTATTTCAATGCTTTAAAAGGTTTAGGAGCTCCTGCGAGACTAGTTATGTTACCCAAGGAAAGCCATGGCTATCGCGCCAAAGAGAGTATTTTGCATTTGTTATGGGAGCAGGATTCCTGGCTGGATAAGTATGTGAAGAACAGGGAACAAAATACAATTACACCGACTAATAATATGAAACAGTAATAGTTTCAGATTAACCAATCATGGAAGCCATAGGAAATACCCCTCTTGTCAAGTTGAAAAGAATCACATCGCCTGAGATGGCAGATATTTACGTAAAACTTGAGGGCTGTAATCCTACAGGTAGTATGAAGGATAGAATGGCGCTATCGATGATTGAAGGTGCCGAGGCGAGAGGTGAATTGAAATCAGGTGGAACTGTTATTGAATATACGGGTGGCAGTACCGGAAGTTCTCTTGCCATGGTTTGTGCGGCTAAAGGATATAAGGCACATTTTGTTTCGTCTGATGCTTTTTCGGAAGAGAAACTGCAAACTATGCGTGCTTTCGGTGCAAAATTAGAACTTATTCCATCAGATAATGGAAAGATCACCGCAAAACTGATAGATGATTTAATGGCGAGAGCTAAAATCTTAAGTGCACAACCCAATTCATTTTGGACCGATCAATTCAATAATGTTGACAATAGAAATGCCTATCACCAGATGGCTGAAGAAATTTTAAAGGCGATGGATTATAAGATCGATGAGTTTATAATGGGTGTAGGAACCGGCGGGAGTTTTTC
>CBDUGY010000176.1:0-2449 GCA_965367015.1 uncultured Ulvibacter sp. | reverse complement strand
AAATCAAACACAAAAAACCCATAATATATAAAGAAATAAATCCTTTACATAAAATGAGTTTGATCTATAAATAATAGAATCGCTATTCTTCTTCCGAACTCGCGCTTACATTCGATGTATCATTGCTTTTGCGATTAACATCTCTGTTCTCGCCTTTGGCAATGCCTTTGGCGTGAGGGATTGGATGTTTACCTACCTGATGTTCATAGTTTGGTGTTTTCATAACAGTTTTTTTTAATTTAATTAATACTCTATTTTCTTATTCTTCCTCTTCACGACGAGTATATGTCGCTTTAAATCCGTCTTCTTTCGAACGATCTAATTCACTGTGTACTTTTTTGCTTCCTCGGGCAGTTTTAGTGCTGGAATCAGGGATGGGTTTGTTGTTATCGGTTTTGCTTTTTGCTGTGTCCATAGTTTTCTTTTTTAAATTAATTTCTTACCTAAAGCTACTGATACAACTGAACTTTAGCATAAATGATAACATTATTTAACATTCAAATGCTAATAATTTCTAAAGATTATCCGCTTCGTTTTATGCAGGAAAGTGTATCTTTTCTCAGGATTGAGAAGATTCGGTAATTAGCATTAAAAACTCTCAATCCCTGTGAGAACTCAAAGTATATGATCGAAATAAGTATTGTTGGCTGCGGACCCCGAGGCCTTGCAAGTTTAGAATCTTTAATGGCTTCACTTTCGAAAGAAAAATCGCCACCTGAAATTCACGGGTATATCTTCGAACCTGAAAAATATCCCGGCGCCGGGTGGGTGTGGGATCTCGATCAGGTTGATTCTAACTGGATGAATATCTCCGATCGCGCTTTGTGTAATTTAAAAGGGAGGAAAGAGATCTCTTTTAAAAATTTCACCATCCCGGAATATCCTTCTTATACCGAATGGATGAAGAGCACGCACAATCATATTCTTTCTGAAGAAAAAGACAAGTTTCCACCCCGAAGAATTATGGGAAGCTACTTGAATGAGCGTTTTAAATCAATTTTCAGAGTGCTGAAAGCAAATCATATTTTTGAATTGATTAAAGCTGAAGTTAAAGATATAGCGTACGAAAAAGATCGTTTGATAGTAATTGATGAATTTGGAAGTAAGTATCCATGTTCCGAATGTTTACTAACTATAGGGCACCAGTCCACCTTCGATGACGACCAGATTAAAAAGTGGAAAAAACATTGTAATAATAAGCAATCGCTGCTGTTCGACAATCCGTATGATTCGTCTATCATCCAGAAAGTATCTTCAAAAGACAAAGTTGCTATTCGGGGTTTTGGTCTGGCTATGATAGATGTTGTTAGAATGCTCACCGTGGAAAAGGGCGGCACATTTAAAACTTTGGGAGCAGGGGAGAGACTCAGATATATTCCTTCGGAAAATTCTGTACAGAATATGGCAGCTTTTTCACTCGACGGACTCCCAATGGTGCCCAAACCACTAGGGCACACTGTCGATCGGCATTTTGAAGTTTCAGAAAAACAAGAGCGGGAATTCGTTAGGAAAATTGAAAAAGTATTGAACAGCGGAAAGCAACCACCCGATATAAGCTTTCTTCGTAATGCCTTTAGTGAGATTGTCACCAAGGTTTATCGGAACCACCCATTGGTATCTACAAAGAACGGTCGGGAGATTATAATTCAAGTCGCACATAAATGGCTGGAAGATATGACTTTCGAACACGAACTGATTCTCAATACGAACATGCCATCTGCCGAATATATGTCGCATACTGTTTCAATGGCTATGGGAACTGAGCCTCCTTCCTTAGATTTTTGTATTGGCCAGGTGTGGCGACACTTGCAGCCAAAAATGTATGCAATGTTTTCGCATTGTGATCTGAAAGACGAGCTCATGGAAGAAATTATTGGATTAGATGAGAGTACAAAAAGATATTCTTATGGCCCTCCGGTGGAAAGCATACAACAGTTAATTGCCCTTGCCGAGGCAAATGTTTTAGAGCTATCTTTTACCAAAGACCCGGATATAAAAAGTATTGATAAAGGTTGGAAGCTCACTTTAGCCGGAAAAAGTGATCAGTTTAATGTGATGATAGATTCTGTTTTAGATGCTCCGAAGTTGGTGGATATCGATAGCGGACTCATAATAAAACTCAAAAACAGCGATATACTTACTCCGGTTACAACAGACCTGGGCGTGCAAACACGCGAAGATGGCGTTATAGAGCTTTCTACTTCAACTAAAAATGTTTATTTAACTATGTTGGGTAGAAATGCCAAAGGGAGTGTGCTGGGAGTAGATGCAATTTTGGAATGTTTTGGCCCCAGGATTGAGGTTTGGGCTAATGGGGTTATTGAGCGATTACGGTAATTAGTAGAGTGTTTTTTAATATCATTCTTTGTTCCTCCAAACCTCGACAAGCTCAAGACAGGCTTCACGAAATAAAAGAAAAACTCTCTTATTTTTATCATTTCTTTTGCCT
>CBDUGY010000175.1:0-2458 GCA_965367015.1 uncultured Ulvibacter sp. | reverse complement strand
ATGTCGACATAATAGATGGCTTCGATATGCCGGTAATCGCTGTGATTAATGGTAAAGATGAATGGATCTATCCTACTTCCGAATGGAAGATCAAACAAAACATAGGTGATATTAAATCAGTTCATATAAAACCCGATTTTTATGTGGAAACCGTACAGCTTAAATAGCAAGGTGAAGTCTCAATAATAATACTCTGAAACTTCGGATTGCTGTAATGTAGAAAGCTTTTCAATGGAAAAACCTGAACTATACTTCCCGCGAGATATCGAATGGAGAGAATGGCTGCATACTAATCACATGCTTCAGCCTCAAGGAGTATTATTAATTTTCTATAAGCTTGAAACCAATATTCCCACTATGCGATGGGAAGAAGCAGTTAGAGTAGCTTTATGTTACGGATGGATTGACAGTACCGTAAAAAGCCTCGGAGGTGGAAAACGACAACAGTATTTTTGCAGACGAAATCCTAAGAGCACATGGAGCGCACTCAACAAACGTTATATAGAAGAGTTGGAAGCCAATGGATTAATTCATCCAAGCGGTTATGAAATGATTGAATTAGCGAAAGAATCAGGGACTTGGACAGCCATGGATGATGTCGAAAATTTAGTAATTCCGATGCAATTAAAAAAAGCGTTCGATAATAATCCTGAAGCTTTTCAGAATTATCAAAATTTCTCTCCCGGATATCAAAAGAGTTATTTAAGTTGGCTGTATCAAGCAAAACGAGAAGACACGCGCAATAAACGAATAGAATCTATTATAGAATTGTGCGAAGCAAATATCAAATCTAGATAGCAGAATTTCGAGAATTACCCTATATTTAACCAACCAATTAAATTTACAATTATGCGCATTTTCTGCACGCTACTCATTCTGTTATTTACACTTACCACCCACGCACAAAAGAAAAAAGATAAAAAGGAAGAAGACACCAAATGGGATGTTGCAAATCCGGGCAAGGATTTTAACTATAAAACGCACTCTTTTACCACTAATGAAGGAACCTGGATGAATCTAGATGTAAGTCCGAACGGTCAGACGATCGTATTCGATATGCTGGGTGATATCTACTCTATGCCAATTTCTGGTGGTAAAGCTAAAGTACTTCGGAAAGGAATTCCTTTTGAAGTACAGCCTCGTTTCAGTCCGGATGGCACCAAAATTTCTTTTACCAGCGATGCAGGAGGCGGAGATAATATTTGGATAATGAATACCGATGGAAGTGACGCCAAGCAAGTTACTAAAGAAGATTTCCGACTTTTAAATAACGCGGTATGGATGCCGGATGGTGATTATCTCGTAGCCAGAAAACATTTCACTTCCGGCAGAAGTTTGGGCGCGGGAGAAATGTGGCAATATCATAAAACCGGAGGAAGTGGTATTCAACTTACCGAAAAAAAGAATGACCAACAAGATGTAAATGAGCCATTTATTTCTTCTGATGGAAAATATTTGTACTACAGTGAAGATATGTATCCCGGAGGTTTTTTTCAGTATAACAAAGATCCAAACAGCCAGATCTATGTCATTAAACGATACAATTTTGAAGATGGCGAAACTGAAACTATAACAGGAGGTCCGGGAGGTGCAGCTCGCCCAACTGTATCCAAAGACGGAAAAATGCTTGCCTTTATTAAACGAGTTCGCGAAAAAACAGTATTGTATATTCACAATTTAGAAACAGGAGAAGAATGGCCTGTTTTCGACAGCTTAAACAAGGATCAACAGGAAGCATGGGCTATATTTGGTGTTTACCCGAATTTCAACTGGTTACCAAATAATACCGAAATTGTATTCTGGAGTGGCGGAAAAATTCAAAAAATCAATATCGAATCCCTAGCCGTCACTAACATTCCATTTACAGCCGATGTGAATATTGATATTGCCCAAACGGTACATTTTAACAATGCAATTGAGAAGGAAAACTTTACCGCAAAAGTGATTCGGCATGCAGTAACCTCTCCTAACGGAAAAATTCTTATCTTTAACGCACTCGGACATTTATGGAAGAAGGAACTTCCTGATGGCACGCCAAATAGACTAACTAGCGGCACCGATTTTGAATTCGAACCTGCCTTCTCCCCAGACGGAAACAATATTGTTTTCGTAAGCTGGAATGACCAAGAAAAAGGTGCCCTTTTTACAGTCCCCATTTCGGGAGGTATCCCTCAAAAACTCAGCACTTCAAAAGGTATTTATCGCACTCCCTCCTATTCTCCTAATGGTCAGACCATAGTTTTCAGGAAAGAGAATGGAAATGTAGACCAAGGTTTTTCATTTACTAAAAAACCGGGCATTTATACTATGTCATCGAAAGGAACGAATGAAGAATTCGTAATCGATAAAGGTCAATATCCACTATTCACAAAAGACGGCAAACGCATATTTCTACAAACCGGAGGCACATACTTCGGTAATCTTACCAAAAGCCTGATTAGTGTTAATTTAAAAGGTA
>CBDUGY010000174.1:0-2537 GCA_965367015.1 uncultured Ulvibacter sp. | reverse complement strand
TGAGTAAACTTGCCTTCCGAAAATGGGTTATTGCTATAATGGTGATTAGCGGATTAGTGTTATTAATAAAAGCACTATTTGAATTCATTTAAAAAAAATAAAATCTATCCTGTATTTCAATGCAGTATTATTCTTCAAAACTGTTAATTGTATTTTTTGTACTTTAAAGTAATTTTAGAAGCGTGATTTAACGATGAATTATTCAATTAAAAAGAAATCTAGCACTTTTTTACTTATCATTTTCGTTCTAGGTTCTGTTATTATGCTTGGCATATTCCAAGATGCCTTACATTCAAAAGTAAATCAATACAGTTTTTATTTTTTAGAATCTGCCTTATACAATTCCTATTGGATTTTCTTTATTCCTATTATATGGTTGCAGTCGAGGTTAACTAAAAAGTTGAAAGGATTTGAAATTATAAAAATCACGGTTGTTACTGCCGTGCTAAGTATCTGTCATTTGCTTGCATACGCTTTTACTGTAAACATTGTTTCAAGTATAGCCTTTCCCCATACTTTTTGGTTCACCCGGGTTTTCGACTATGCAATTTCAAACTTATTAATTATCTCTATCCTGCTCTACGGCATTGCAGCGATTTTTTTTCAATTTGGCAACAAAATAAAGACTGCTACAAAAAGTGTTCAAGTACTTGAGAATATGGAAGTTTATAATAATATCCCGGTAATTTCGGGCGGCAAAACCATCTTAATCGATCCATTATCTATTCTCTATATTTCTTCGGAAAAACCGTACGTTGCAATTCACACTTCAGAAAAACGGTTGCTTCATTCGGGCTCTTTAATAGCAATGGAAAAATGCTTAAACCCGGAAAAATTTTATAGAATTCATAAATCCACTATTGTCAATATAAAGGCTATAACAACCCTCAAATCACGCGGAAATGGCGACTACGATCTAGAATTACAAAATGGAGCGACTGTACGAATGAGTAGAAATTACGCTGAAACTATAAAGTGTCTTCTACGAGTTCATCCTCTTGGCCAATAAATCACTCATCTTAGTATATTTCGTTTTTTTAAACCTGCAAACTGATTGACCTTTGTTAAAAAATCTCTGTAATGAAACTCCTCTTTGTTCAAATTATGATAACGCTAATTTATCTTCAGCTAAGCGGGTGTGTGGGTCAAACAACTCCTGAAAAAAGTCATGAAAAAAATTTATTGGAAGTGAAAAATGCTGTGATAGGGGGTCCTTTCGAGAATGGTGAATTCATGTATATCGGAATTCCGAAGAAACTTAAACCTGTGGATACAAGTCCGGGCTGGAACCAAGAAGGACAAAAGCTATTTATCACGGGTAAAATTTTAAAACCAGATGGAAAAACACCCGCTCCCAATGCTATTCTCTACTATTATCATACTAATACTCAGGGGTATTATGCCTCAAATGATACATTAGATAAACGCATTTTACGACATGGTGTAATTCGTGGTTGGGTGAAATCAGATACAAACGGAAACTACGGTATTTATACAATTCGTCCGGGAGCGTATCCTAATAGCAATGAACCTGCGCACATACATCCCTCAATTAAGGAACCTAACTTGGATATAGAATATTATATAGACGAATTTGTATTCGACGATGATCCTTTACTAACTACTGAAAAACGTTTAAATATGACTAACAGGGGTGGTTCCGGAATACTGCGCCTGCTTCAGAAGGAAGATATACACATAGCAGAACACGATATAATTCTTGGATTGAATATCCCAAATTATCCAAATAAAGTAAAGGCCGCTGTAAATTCCGGAAGAGATATTGGCGAAGATGTCATTTCGTTCACTCCTTTTCATGCTTGGGGTCCGGACAAAGGTTCAAAAATATGTCCGATTTGTAAATATGGACGATATCATGGCATTCTTTTCTTTGTGGGAAATAATCCTAATTGGTTTGAAATAAAAGAGTGGCTCGCCTTTTTAGAAACCGAAAGTGCAAGCCGCTCCACTTACTTGAAAACTTATTTTATCTACGGAAATGACAATCAATACTCTGAAGCTGCAAGAAAAAAAGAATTAGAAATTATAGGGCGCGATTTGAAACTAGAGCATATAGCGCTTACTTTTGTACCTTCATTTTCTGATAAGAACAGTGGTATTTCAGTTAATGAGATAAATTCTTCTGTTGAGAACACTATACTAATTTATAAGCAAAGTCGGATTATCGACAAATACGTGAATTTGAAACCTACCAACGTAAATTTTGACCGCATCCGTTATACACTCGATGCTACCACAAATGATCTCTTTCAGCTCATGCCCGCCAAGAATTAAAACAGCTCTCGATCATAATCCACTGATATAACTTCCGTATACATCCTTAAATCGCACTCCATCACTTAAATTATATTTACTTAACTTTTTAAATTCTACCAGTGCCCATAACACAAACTCCTTAAAGAAAGGTTTGTCCTTTTCAGCAATATCGGGTACATGTTTATCTAAAAGTTCATCAAGTGGCTCTATACGATCCAACTGTAACTGATACTCATCATCATCTAATGAATCCAATAATT
>CBDUGY010000173.1:0-2583 GCA_965367015.1 uncultured Ulvibacter sp. | reverse complement strand
AAACGCAACGGACCACTCGGCGCAACTATCATAGGAGTGTCACGAACTTCTAATGGTAAAGCGACGGTGTTAAAGCACAAATTGGTTAATCCTTCAACCCTTGCAAAGACCACATCATTATAAGGATCATCATTTAGATAGGGTGTTGGTAATTCATTTAAAGTATTTTCAGCATCTAAAAGTGTTGGATGATAGGTCACAGATAGATTAGCATTTCCACCTGTTATATTTAAATCAGCATCATGAAGCATAAAAGATCCAAAACCATCACTATCAATATCACAAACCACTAAAGGATCAGGCATAGTATTAATCACTGGTCGTCCTTCAACTATAATTTCTACCGTGGTCGTATCAAAACAACTTGTATCATCAACATTTTCGATTCTAATGTAAATAATTTCACTTGGTGCAGAAACAAAATATGGGTTTGGTAATGGATTAATATCTGCATCGGCATCAGCCTGAGAATTATGGTATGAAACATTGAAGTCGGCAGGATCTTCCCCATTTAAAATTGCTCCATCGAAAGTTGCCGGTAGATTAATGGGTTCATCGCCACCTTCATCTTGATCGCATATAGCATATGGTGAAGATACAGGTCCGGCTACTGCTCCTGAAAAGTATATTTCGAACTGCTCTAAATCAAAACAAGTACCAGAATTATCCTCTATGCGAGAATAAATTGTTTGCGGAGAGGGCAATACAATTGCATGTGCGGTTGGAACGGGTATAGCATTCGTATCATTTTGGCTATCCAGCAAAGTTTCATAATACTTTACAACAAACACCGCAGGACTTTGAACCCCGAGTATGTCGTCATCATTTTGTGTTAAATCAAAATCACCTGTACTTACACCGTCATCACACTGAAACAAATCTACTGGTGGATTTGCTATAGGTTGAGGATGAAAAGTAACCACAATTTCATCAGTTACCATACAAGCTCCCTTAAAAGCTTCTAGATAATAAGTTCCTGTGGTGGTTGCGCCGTATGTAGGATTAGTAGCGCCCGGTATCGGAGCACCATTCAGAAACCATTGATACGTAAAAGTAGGATCGGGAAAATTAGAAGCGAGGGTTACAGTTTGCCCGATACAACTATCAATATCCGGCCCGAGATTAAGCCCTTGAAGGGAAAGATCAATTTGTAATTGAAACTCATTATTTGTCTCATCTGCTTCGCTCACAATCCCCATTCCTGTTCCATCATCATCAACTACAGCTCTAAGGGTGAATATTTGCGGAGTTCCAACCGGAATTGTTAGAATTATAGATCCACTTTCAGAACCATCAATAGGAATTTCAGTGAATGTTTGAGATTGCCCGATTAAAGTTGCATTTGCGTAGAAAGCTATGGGAGTATTTATAGGAAGCGGCGCGGTACTGTTTATATTATAAACTGTGTAATCGATCTCCATGTTACTATTTTCGCATAGAACTCCTACATTATCAATTTCAATAGTGGCATCGGGAATTTCAGAATTTACACTTGTTATAACATTATTCACCATAACAAAGTCCTGACTTGAAGTAAGATTTATGGTTATGCTGGTATCACCCGGCATTACCACATTTTCAATATCATAGAAATCGAGGTCCATGTTATACATGTCACTAGCTCCGGTATAGCTATTGGTTCCGTTAAACGCATTATCAATTGGATTCAATGGTGGATTACTCATTAAATTTCCATTAATTCGGAGCGTTTCATTATTTGCTAATGACCGGTCTCCTTCCCAAGCTAAAAATCCAATCTTCGCGAGATCTTGAGTAGCTATATCAATATTATTCAGTACAATCTCAAGTGTCTGATTATTTGCTGAAACACTTTCCAAGCCATCAAAAAGAGTAACCTGATTTAAAGTAAGCGCCGGATCCTCATAAATTACTGTTACTGCCCATCCCCCGAAATTGGTACCGGCACAGTAATTAGGAATGACTGCCGTTAAATCTAAATCTGATAGAGTATAAGTACCGTTCCCATTGGCTGCAACTATATTGGTTACATCTGCATAAGCGGCAAAAAATGGAAGGCCATTCAAATTATCGCTAAACGTTCTACTTGCTACAAATCGAGTTCCATTTAAAGCAACGTTAAAATCACCTGTTCCCGATCCTGCCCAATACAAGTGTGCAGAAACGAAGGTCTGATTTGGCAGAAGATTTAAATCGGCACTACTCGAAGTTAATATTGTACACGGATTTCCGGAACCGTTTTCGGCTTCATTTAATGTATTTCCGAAAGAAGTAAAATCGTAACGTCCGTTAAATTGTTGGAATAAATCGACAGGTTGAGCTAATAAGAAAATTGGCAAAAATAGCAATAACAGTAATAAAATCTTTTTCATGGCTAGATAGATATAACTTTCAAAGTAAAGAAAATTTCACTATAATTTACGGATTATTTTGACTCGCCTAATCTTTTAAAAGCAAATAAATCTTGGAAACGATTAACCGTTTAAAATTATAGACCAATGACCGGTATTGGGGACTTTAACTATTAGAAATATTTTGTTAAAGTTGTATTCAACAAAAAATCCTGCTCGATTATGAGCAGGATTTTTTTGTTTGTATCTATTT
>CBDUGY010000172.1:0-2635 GCA_965367015.1 uncultured Ulvibacter sp. | reverse complement strand
TTTTTTTATTGAAACGAACGTATAATGCAAGCATTACTAAGTGAGTGACAATGAAAAAGTACTACCGAAGGTAGTGTGGTTTTGTATTTTCACTCGGGGGAACAAAGGAACAATCGCCAAAGACGATTGAATCCTGGAGGTACCACTTAACTCACAAAACCCGCTCACTAGAGTGGGTTTTTTTATTGAAACGAACGTATAATGCAAGCATTACTAAGTGAGTGACAATGAACAAGTGCTACATCAGGCCGGGTCTTCTTTCTCCCTTTTCTTTTCTCATTCCAAACTATATCAATTAACTTTGTAAATCTAAAAGCTCATAGATGAATCAAGAGGAAATTATAAAAGCAATAAATGCAAAATACGCTGCTCAAGGAGAAAATCCGGATACATATCTCAAAGGGTTATTGCAGGCTAAACCAATTAATTATTGGGATTATATAGAGGTGGATACACTCTTATCGCTACAAAAACCTAGAACCGATTTTAAAGATGAGGCTATTTTTATAATGTATCATCAAGTAACTGAACTGGTACTTAAAATGATGATTCATGAAATTCAACAGTTGTGCGATTCCGATACTCTTTCTGAAGACGTTTGGCTTGATAAAATAAATAGACTAAATCGCTACACGCATATGCTAATTACATCTTTCGATATCATGAAAGACGGAATGAGCTATGACGATTATAATGTTTTTAGAGCTACGCTTACCCCTGCCAGCGGTTTTCAAAGTGCACAATTCAGATATCTCGAAATCTACTGTACAAAATTGGATAATTTAATTAATTCTGAAGGAAAAAAGCGATTGCCTGAAAATCCTACGACGGAAGATTATTTTGAGAATATCTATTGGAAAGACGCCGGGTACAATAGAAAGACAGGTAAAAAAACTCTCACTTTACGTCAGTTTGAGGAAAAATACGAAGCCAGCTTCATTGCACTCTCGGAAAGTCTTAAAGGTAAAACTTTGGAAGAACGTATCGCTAAATTCGAAAATCCTTCCGAAGCAGTTATTGCTAAGCTGAAGGAATTTGACCACTTGTACAATGTGGCATGGCCTATGGTCCATTTAAGTACTGCAGATCATTACTTAAATAAAAAAGGTGAAAATAAGGCTGCTACAGGGGGATCGGAATGGAAAAAGTACCTACATCCCAAGTATCAACAACGCAAATGGTTTCCTTCGCTTTGGACTACCGAGGAAAAAGAAAATTGGGGAGAAGCAACGCACTAATTACTTAGATCTACAAATTAAGAAAATGCACTCAAGATTTCTAGTAAGCTTTATTTTACTTTCAATTTCTATCAATGTTTCTGCACAAATCCTAAATGCAGAATCCTTGCGAAAAGTTACCGATACCAGCGGATTTTCCGGTTCAGCAAGTCTTAATTTTGCATTGAAGCGCAATACCAATAACTTTCTAACACTTTCTACCAATATTCATATTCAATATAAAATGAATAAGCATTTGGTATTATTTAAAAACGATTTTAATTTCCAGAAAATAGAAGGAGACAGATTTGAAAATAGCGGGATTCAGCATCTGCGATATAATTACAAACTTTCACACAGAATTGCCTGGGAGATATTTGGTCAAGCCCAATACAACAAGGTTTCCAAAATCGATTTTAGAGGTTTGATCGGCACCGGCCCACGATTTAAATTGACGAACTCAGAAAACTATAAATTCTATTTAGGAACTTTATTAATGTATGAACATGAGGAAATAGATGATGGAGTAACACCTACTCAAAGAGATTTTAGAGGAAGTACATACTTGTCATTTAGTATATATCCGACAGAAAATATAAGTATAGTGAGCACGACTTATTACCAACCTAAATTGAGCCAATTCGGCGATTATAGAATTTCTAACCAGTCGGCTTTAATTGTCTCACTGTTTAAGAATTTCGGATTAAAAACCGCATATACTTTTACGTATGATTCATTTCCTGCTATTGGAATACCAAATTCTCAATACGATTTTACTACAGGAATCAATTATAGTTTCGATTAAGATTAAATCTTTAGTAAGCTTTTTTCGAGGAAAGAGACTACTTCCCTATATTTACAAAAACCTAAATAGGTAGTATTCCGTAAATATATAGTGAAATATGGCAGCGAATAATTATTATGATCCCGCAGACCTGCGCAAATTTGGAAAAATCACCGAATGGAGCGAAGAGCTTGGAACGAAATTTTTTGATTATTATGGTAAAGTGTTCGAGGAAGGAGCTCTAACTGCCAGAGAGAAAGCTTTAATCGCCTTAGCCGTTGCTCATACGGAGCAATGCCCTTATTGTATAGATGCTTACACAAAAGACACCTTACAAAGAGGAGTGACCAAAGAACAAATGATGGAAGCTATTCATGTTGGAGCAGCAATTAAAAGTGGCGCTACTCTAGTACACGGCACAATGATGATGAATAAAGTAAATAAATTAGAAATGTAAGCCGATAGATGACAGTACGACCTAATGTATTTGAAGTCGTTTATTATTAAAAGTCGAACTCGTATATGAGTAAATTAAAACAACAATCACTGCACAAGCGTGAGTCTGAATTGGCAAACGCCAACAGGCAACTGGAAATTCTTTCGAATGGAATTTTTGGAGATGGCGAATTACCCA
>CBDUGY010000171.1:0-2820 GCA_965367015.1 uncultured Ulvibacter sp. | reverse complement strand
CTATCATAATACCCACTTTTAACAGGGCTGGTTTGATCTCAGAAACCTTAGACAGTATTCTATCGCAAACCTATGTGCATTGGGAGTGTTTGGTTATTGACGATGGCAGCACCGATACTACCGATGCATTACTTTTGGACTACTGTAACCGTGACAACCGATTTCGCTACTTCAAGCGCCCCGAAAACAAACCCAAAGGCGCTAATGCCTGTAGAAATATAGGTTTGGCGGAAGCCACCGGAGATTATATTATTTTTTTCGATAGCGATGACCTGATGACGCCAGATCATGTAGCAGTCAAGATTAACGGCGTGCAAAAATCAGACTTCGATTTTGTAATTACGAGAACTCAATTCTTCAATGCTCCAAATACTGAAATTGATAAATATTACACCTTTACTGATTCTGATATTACAGCCGAAAACTATATTACACAAACAATCAATTGGCTCACCTTAGACGTTTGTATAAAAGCGGAAATTGCCAAATGTATTCGTTTTAATGAACAATTACAATCGGGACAAGAGTACAATTACTTCTCAAAACTAACAGTAAAAACAACCAAGGCTAAGTTTATTGATAAGGTAGTTTCTTTACGCCGATATGATGAGGCTTCCACTCAAGGCAGCCTGAAAAACACCAACAAAAAAATTAGAAGTTCTTTCTTAACGCATTGGGCAACCTACAATGATTTGAAAGCTCAACTAGACACATCAACTAAAAAGAAATTGCTTTTAACCTGCATCAACCAGGTTTATGAGTGTAAAGGTGTGCCCAACGGGCATGAATTAAAACTAACGAAGAGTATCTTTTCAGTTTTTGGATTAAAAGGTTTTAACTTTGTGATAATGCTTTTTTTACGAAAGTTTTTTAATAAAGGATATCAATTCCGAAAACGGATGGAAGTTTAATACTTTTACCTATCTAAAAAGAGTTATGCAAAACCCCTTGGTTTCTATTATTGTTCCAACCTACAACAGAGCGAATCGCCTTGGGGAAACCTTGAACAGTGTAGTTTCACAAACTTATAGCCATTGGGAATGTATCATTGTGGATGATGGTTCCACCGATGATACCCTCTCTTTCCTTGCTTCGGAAACAACAAAAGAACCACGAATAAAATATTACAAGCGCCCCGAAAACCGTCTGAAAGGTGCGAATGCTTGTAGAAACTTTGGTTTCGAACAAAGTAAAGGTGAGTATATTTTGTTTTTAGATTCAGATGATGTGCTGTCATCTCATTGCCTCGAGAACAGATTGAAGAGTATGATTGAGAATTCAGTAGATTTTGTGATAGCAAATACTTCAAGTTTTGTAAATAAAACTTTTCTCGAATCCGTAGTTAATATTGATCCGCTTTCAGAAACTAAAGAGAATTATCTTTTACTTTTTCTAAGTTATCAGCTGCCGTGGACGATTATGAGTCCGTTATGGAAGCGGCAGGTAGTTGAAACAATCTCTTTCGATGAAAGTCTGAAACGCTTTCAGGATGTCGATTTTCATATACGCGTATTACTTAACGGCTCTTTTAGGTTTAAGCGCTTAAAAGAGATCGATAACTATTACCGATGGAGTGGAAAGACAAAACAAAACAACGCCGAATTCAATAAGGCGGTAGCCGATAGTTTTTTGCAATTACTAAGAAAACTAAACGAATTAAATACGCTTGCACCGGATCAGAAAAAAGCCCTGAAGCGTTTTATCTACTTGATAGCAAGGGATTTTATCTACTTTACCGACGAAATTGATTTTACCTATGCTGAAGCTTTTAACAAAACCCTCAAACAATTAAAATTTTTAGATTTTAAGGATAAAAGCATTTTTAAGATCATGTGGATCTACGCCAAATTGGGAGCTCATAGAAGAGGTGGTTTGGGTGGATATCGCTTTAGTAAGAGAGCCGATAGGTATTACGATTCGCTTTCAATACCTTCGGTAAATGTCTGAACCCAAGAAAAAAATATTATTTGTCTCCATGCATTCCATTCACTTTACACGATGGATCGAGAATCTGAACGATAGTAATTACGAATTGTATTGGTTTGATGTGCTTAATCGGGGAACTTTTAAAACCGAAGCTTCAGTTGTGCAGGTCACCGGATGGAAACTTCAGAAATACACCTTTCTTTCCGAAAAAAACAGATTAAAAAAGCATTTTCCCCGGGTCTATGCGAAACTTAAGGCGCTTTCGAAGGTAAGTGTCGACGAAGCACTCACCAAAGTCATAAAAGAGCTGCAGCCGGATCTGGTTCATAGTTTCGAAATGCAACATTGCTCGTATCCAATCGTAAAGACATTGCGCAGGTTTCCGAAGCTTCCCTGGTTATATTCTTGTTGGGGAAGCGATTTATTTCATTACAAGCAGTTTCCTAAACACCTTAAAAAAATTAAAAAAGTACTTCAGAGAATAGATTATTTGCTGGCAGATAATGTTAGAGATCATAAAATAGCGAAAGAACTTGGTTTTAGCGGATCCTTTATGGGGGCTATTCCGGGCGGTGGCGGTTATAATATAGCTGCTTACGAATCCCTTAAATCTCCATTGGAAAAGAGAAAAATTATTCTAATC
This sequence comes from uncultured Ulvibacter sp., assembly GCA_965367015.1. Lineage (GTDB taxonomy): Bacteria > Bacteroidota > Bacteroidia > Flavobacteriales > Flavobacteriaceae > CAXBES01. The sequence goes on along the minus strand of CBDUGY010000171.1, from coordinate 251 downwards.
AAGGGCTATGAACACAGATTTGGAAGGGCGCTGAATGTCATTAAAGCATTGGCGGGAGTTAGTGATGAACTAAAGAATTACGAAATGGTCGTCTTTGGGGCTCATAAAAAAGTGATCGATCATATCAACAATGAGAATTTACCTTTTAAGGTGTACAACAGGCATTTTTTGGGACATAAAGAGCTGATCGAGTTGATGGGAAAATCTCTAATTTATATAGGAAATAGTGTTTCCGACGGTATCCCCAATAC
>CBDUGY010000170.1:0-2970 GCA_965367015.1 uncultured Ulvibacter sp. | reverse complement strand
CACATAACCGGTACTGTTACGCTAATAAACGACCCTGAAGCTGCAACAGACACTATGATCTCTATGACTGAATTTTTAGAAAGACCTGATCAAAAATTTGTGCTCGAAAAGGAAAATAAAGCTATGCAACGGTCGGTTAATTATATTCAGGCTTTTGATATTTCGATTACAAATTGGGAAGGGAAGTTTAAATTATCACAGGATAAAATTGATGCCGACTATCAGAATGCAAAACAGGAGCTCATTAAAGAATCCGGTAAGGACATCACCGGATTTATTGATAGAATGTATATGGAATAGACTACAGGCCTTTTACTTCTATTTAAAATAGTTTTTCACCTCATTAAAATCCAGTCCGCCATAATTCCCACTACTCATTAATAATAAGGAAGTATTTTCAAAATCCTGTGAATATAAATATGTTTTGAAATCGGCCGGATTAGTAAAAACCATGAGATCTTCCCGTCCAAAAGCATGATCTATTTGCTCGCTTTTTATTTCTTCGAGTTGTTTAATTAATACCGCATGTGGCGAATAAAATACTACCGCGCTATCTGCAGCATCTAAAGTGCCTTTGTATTCTTGAAGAAATTCAGGATTTAAACTACTGTAGGTGTGTAATTCAAGGCAGGCTATTAATTTTCTTTCTGGAAACTGGTTTTTAACTGCTTCGGTAGTAGCTTTCACCTTACTGGGAGAATGGGCAAAATCCTTATATGCTACAGATGTTTTGTTTTCAGCGATCATTTCCAATCGTTTACTCGCTCCTTTAAAAGTAGCAATTGCTTCATAAAAATCTTCGGCATCAACCCCCATCAATTGGCAAATCCATCGGGCACCCTCTAAGTTGTTTAAATTGTGTTTTCCGAAGACTTCAATTGGCATTGGCCCTTCGGGTGTATCCAGTAAAGTTTCTCCCTCTTCGATAGTATAACTCGGGGTTCGATACGGGTATTTTTTAATAGTTGCTTGAGAAGCTTCCACAACCCGTTTTACCTCGGGGTCTTCTTCATTATAGATAATTGCACCTCCGTTGGTGATTTCATTTAAGAAAATTTCAAACTGTTCAACATAATTCTCATAGGTTGGAAAAACATTGATATGATCCCAGGCGATTCCGCTTAAAAGAGCAATGTTAGGTTTATAAAGATGAAATTTAGGTCGGCGATCTATGGGAGAAGACAAATATTCGTCACCTTCTAGAACAATAAAATCATTATCGTTGGTTAGCTTTACCATTACATCGAACCCTTCCAGCTGTGCTCCTACCATATAGTCAACATCCTTTCCATGATAATGCATAACATGCAAAATCATTGAGGTTATTGTAGTTTTTCCGTGCGACCCGCCAATCACAACCCGGGTTTTATTTTTTGATTGCTCGTATAAGAACTCCGGGTACGAAAATATTTTGAGTCCGAGATCTTTGGCTTTAAGCAATTCGGGGTTATCGGCCTTGGCGTGCATCCCAAGTATAACTGCATCAATATTGGCAGTAATCTTTTCCGGGAACCAACCGTATTTTTCAGGTAATAATCCTTTGGCTGCTAATCTGCTTTTTGAAGGATCGAATATCTCATCATCGCTTCCTGTGACTTCTTCCCCTTTATTATGAAGTGCTATCGCCAGATTGTGCATGGCACTTCCCCCAATAGCAATAAAATGTATTCGCATAAGTATTCAATTTTAAATAGGTAAAGATACGAGATAATGTGCGATTGAAATAGGGATACTGGCACGTAGCTTCCGCCGAGAAGAACTACTGCCAAAAACCCGTGGTTGTCCCCCGCACTAACAAATTAAATCAGGATAGACATAAGCGATTACTCGTTGCTATAAAAAATTACAAAGACATTATCACTACCTTTTCTGCCTTGGCTTCTTTAAAATTAGGGCGATCTTTCAGTGCTTTATCTATCCACACTAAGGCTGTCTGCTTTTTACCGAGGTTTTTATAGATTTGCGCCATCCGATAATAAGCCCAATCTTTAGGCACACCGTCTTTAGCTGAGTGATTCTGAATATAAGCTTGTAGACAATTAATTCCCAATTCGGAATCGAGATTATATTGAGCCGCGATCTTTCCTATTTGATAATTCAGCTGATTCCGCCTATGAATTTTTAATGCCTGAGAAGTGGTTTCAATCGCCTGTTTGGGTTGTTTGTTATTCTCATACAAATTTGAAAGTTTTTCATATGTATGCGGTGAACCTCCCACTTTAATCGCCTTTTTGTAATTCATCTCGGCATCTTTTAAACGTTCATTGTATTCGGCAATGTAACCATTCGCCAAATACCCGTCTACCGGAGATATCTGTGCAAGTTCATTGGCATAGCGAATCGCCTTGCGCTCGCTACCTCCAATAATCCCGGGCAATTGTATATAAAACTCGACCAAGGCCCATCTTGCCTCAATATGTTTTGGATCTAATGTAGTTGCTTTTTCGAAATGGAATTTTATATCATTAATGTAGGTTAGTGCTCTAATTCGGCTAATCTCTAAAGCTTTCATTCCCAAAGCGCCACCGTATTTAAAATGATAGTTAGCATTATTATCATGCTCTTTCACTAAAACCTCATAATAATCGATTGCCGTATCCCACTGTTTGGTATAGCAGGCAATATCTCCCAAATATTCTCTTGTTTTTTGATCGTTGGGATTTTCTTTTAAATACTTCTGAAAAAGTGGCTTCGCCTCTGTATAATTTTCCTGTTGATAGTAAGCTTCTGCCTTTTCAAAAATGCCTTGTGCATTCACGATTAGGGGAAATATAAGAACCAAGTAAATTAATTTTTTCATACTGATAAATAGGTGCTCAAATATATAAAATTTGTCTTCCTGTTACTCTTTTTTCTGAGGAGGAAACTTACGAAGGGCCTTATCGATCACGGAAAAATAATAGGCTTCTTTTTCTTTCGGACTCGCTTTTTCCTTTAGTTCTCCTTCTATAACGGCTTGCCAGGCTAATG
>CBDUGY010000169.1:0-2977 GCA_965367015.1 uncultured Ulvibacter sp. | reverse complement strand
AGGTTGCTTATATTGAATTTCGGGGTCCTGATAAAGTCACTTTTCTTACCCAGATGTCCTTCTAAAACAGCAATAGAATTATGCAGTGAAAAACCCATAGCGATAGAAAAGAATGTAAAAAACATCCCCGTGTATTTTAAAAAACGCTTTAAACCACCACCATAGATGTTTTTATAAGTGAACCAGTAGCAGATAAAAAATATCAATGTACTAATAACGAAAAAACTCATTATGAAAAAGTACATTTTTAAATGTTCATATTCATTCTTGATATACAGCATAGGGATACTTAAAATCGCAACGATAAGTATATTTAAGAACATGGTGCTATTCAGCAAATGGAGAATACTATGAACTTTTGTTTTGAAGGGAACATCACTGCTTTTTAAGACACGCCATGCCATTTTTCTAAAATTTTCGGCACCACCTTTATTCCAGCGAAATTGTTGAGATCGCGCGGCACTTATCACAACGGGTAATTCGGCCGGAGTTTCAACTTCTTCCAAATATTTGAATTTCCAGTTTTTAAGTTGTGCGCGATAACTGAGGTCCAAATCTTCTGTAAGTGTATCGCCTTCCCAATTTCCTGCATCGAGAATGCATTCCTTACGCCAAACTCCTGCTGTGCCATTGAAATTAATAAAATGGCCCTTGCTGTTTCTGCCTACCTGCTCTAAAGTAAAGTGAGCGTCTAAGGCAAAAGCCTGAACCCGCGTGAGGATAGAGTAATCACGATTTAGGTGACCCCATCGGGTTTGAACCACCCCTATCTGTTCATCTTTGAAATAAGGAATAGTGCGTTTTAACCAGCATGGCTTCGGAAGAAAATCGGCGTCAAAAATAGCAATGAATTCACCTTTTGCAATTTTTAAGCCCTCTTTTAAAGCACCTGCTTTAAAGTTCTTTCGACCTTCGCGAGTTACATGCGAAATATCTAAACCTGAATTTTTTAATTGTTCAATATGCAGTTTGGTCATTTCGAATGACTCATCGGTGGAGTCATCTAATACTTGAATCTCTAACTTATCTTTCGGATAATCAAGCTCGGCTATATTATTTAGCAGCCTCTCCATTACATATAGTTCATTATAGACCGGAAGTTGAATCGTCACTAGTGGAATTTCTTCCGGTTTTGAAAAATCGAACTGCTCACATTTTTTCTCACAGTTCCTCCGAGCGCTTAAATAATTAAAAAGCAAATTCAGCTGTGCCAGAGCATATAAAAATATAAGCAACAAGGCAACCGAATAAAGACCAATAATTATTGATTCTAAGATCATTTTTTCAAACTATATTTAAAAATCCAACTAAGAATTTTTATGCCTGCAAAGATAGCACCTTTTACCGTTCCTGAAACTTTTGATACACCTATTCGGTTTCTATATCTCACTGGAACCTCCACATAACTGTATTTTCGTTTAAGTGCTTTCAATTGCATCTCAACGGTCCAACCATAAGTCTTGTCTTCCATCTCTAAAGCGAGAAGTTTTTGATATTTAATAGCTCTAAAAGGACCAAGGTCTGTATAGGTAGAGCGAAAGAACAATTTCATTAAACTCGTCGCAAGCCAATTTCCGAATCGCTGCGGAAATGTCATCGAACCACTTTCTCGCAAGCGTTTTATTCGGGCACCAATTACAAAATCGATATCTTCTTCGATGATGGGAGCGACTAATTTCGTGAGTTCTTCAGGATAATCGCTGTAATCACCATCCAAAAAAACTATAATATCAGGTTTAATATCTTTTTCTGAAATATAAGCCATTCCTTTTAAGCAAGCAGAACCGTATCCTCTATTTTCTTCTGAAAGCACTGTGGCACCGGCTGTCTTTGCCACTTCCGAAGTTGTATCGCTAGAATTGTTATTTACAACAATTACTTCGGTAACGATCTCAGGAATATCCTCGATTACCTTGCCAATAGATCTTGCTTCATTATATGCCGGGATGATTACAAAAATGCTCTGCTGCATGAAAATGCTGTTGCTGCTATAGTTCTGCGAATGTCGTAAAATTTTAAATACTTTGTTGCCGCATTAGACGTATGATATTTTAGCTACTAACATTTATAGCAAAAAGAAGAGCTTTATTTCTTATTAACAAATGTCATCAGGTCAACATCATTTCCTAACAATATTTCATTGCCGTTAATTCGTCCTTCTAACGGACCATTTTCCAGCTTTAAAACACCTCTTGGACATACCGCAGAGCAAATTCCACAACCCACGCAACTTGCTCGAACAATATTTTCTCCTTTTTGTGCATAAGCCCTTACGTCTATTCCCATCTCACAATAAGTGGAGCAGTTACCGCAAGAAATACATTGACCGCCATTCGTTGTAATTCTAAATTTTGAAAATAAGCGTTGTTGCAGTCCTAAAATAGCTGCCATCGGACACCCGAATCTGCACCATACTCGGTTTCCGAAGATAGGATAGAAGCCGGTTCCAATTACCCCGCTAAAGATAGCTCCGATTAAAAAACCGTATGCTCCACGCAGTGTTTCTGCTTCAAATAAGAAAAGTGTTTCCCCGGTAGCGTAATGCATTCCGATTAAGGAAAGAATAATGAGCAGATAGCCAATAGCTCCGTAACGGGCGTCTTTTTTTAATTCTTCTCTTTTAAAAAACCATATCGCTGCAAAAACCAATGTTAAAAATACACCGACACCAATCAAGAATATGTTTTTGGTGAGCCAATATTTAGACGGATCGTTACCGAGATAAGTTGAAATTACAGCGGTTGTCATTACGATTACAAAAACCAAAACACTATGTACCACCCAGCGTTCAATTTTCCAGGCACTCATTCGCTTGTCGCTTAATTGTCTAAACGAATCGCCTGCTGTTTCAGCCAGACCACCGCAACCACAAACCCAGCTGCAATACCAACGTTTTCCATATTTATAGGTTAAAATTGGAGTAATCACAAATATTGAGATAACCCCAAAAATTAGGAGTGCCAGTCCCACATCCCCC
>CBDUGY010000168.1:0-3160 GCA_965367015.1 uncultured Ulvibacter sp. | reverse complement strand
ACTATTCCAAATTCTTGCTCAAAAGATCGGTCACCTGCAGTTAATTTTACAATGTATTTGCCAGGTGCCACCATGGGCCCGTTTTTAAATCTTCTTTTTTCATTTTTCGCCCATGCGCCTTTTTGTTTTAAGTCCCAGTTAAATCGATTTAGACCGGATTTTACTTCTAATTTCGAGTCTGCATAGCGAAATGTCTGACTCAAATTCATATCTTCCTCTTCTTCAACTGAGCTTTCCAGTTGTGTGCTATCGCTAACAATTGTTGCCATAGTTTGTCGTCTTTCGTCAAGAATTTCCAATTGAATACCCCCCTTATACCCCTCGGGAATATAATAATCGATAATTACGCTTGTTTCAGGGTATTTAGGAAAATCTGTTCGACTAATATTCGGATATTGATATCGAATGGTATTGTCTGGTTTAAATAACAGCGGTGTATTCCCTAGATTATTAACTTCTTGCTGTCTGAGAGTGGTAATATTATCCAAAATCCAAAATCCGCGCCCCATGGTACTGATTACTATATCTCCTCTATAGATCTTAAGATCGGTAATTGGGGTAACCGGTAAATTTTGTTGAAATTTCGTCCAAGATTGGCCGTCGTTAAAAGACACAAATACTCCAAACTCAGTTCCTGCATAGAGTAAACCCTCGCGAACCGGATCCTCCCGTAAGACACGAGCAGTAAAATCTGACGGGATGCCATTAGAATCGGTACTAATTAATTCCCAACTCTCCCCGTAGTTGGTAGTTTTATACAGATAAGGCTTCGCATCTCCCAATAAATGACGATCTACAGCAATATATGCCTTTGCGGCATCGAAATGCGATGGCTCTATAGATTCTACCCTACCACCTTTTGGTAATTTCTTAGGCGTTACATTCTTCCAGCTTCCTCCCCCATTTTTAGTCACTGAAACCACACCGTCATTGGATCCTGTCCAGATTAATCCTTCAACAAGTTCAGATTCTCGAATAGAATATAAAGTACTGTAATACTCTTCTCCTGTTATGTCGCGTGTTATCGGACTCCCGGAAATAACCTGCTTATCACTTTCGAAGGCGGTAAGATCCGGAGAAATAGTTTCCCAAATAATTCCGTCGGTCACCGTTTTGTGTAAATATTGTGATCCGTGATAAACAACATCAGGGTTGTGAGGTGATACATGAATGGGTGCTACTCTCTGAAATCGGTATTTTAAGTCCTTTGGATTGTGTCCATAAATGTTTGAAGCTCCTACATAATACCCCTTCTCTGTTCCTGTTAATTTATTAAACACCCCGAAACGTCCTTTACAGTTTGCATATACAATGTTGTGATTTCCGGGTTTTGGAACTGCAGGACCTGTTTCACAACCCCCTGTGTTAATTATCCAGCCTATTCCGGGATACTGAACTCCGCTTGGAGGAAAACTCGGAACAGCGATCGTGGTAGAATTGTCCTGCTGTCCTGCATATAACCAATACGGATACTGATCGTCGACTTCTACTTGATATAACTCCGCAGTTGGTTGATTAAATTGTGTTGACCAAGTCTTACCTCCGTTATGAGAAACATTGGCGCCCCCGTCGTTTGCTTGAATAAGTAAATTAGGGTTATTAGGGTTTATCCAGATATCATGATTATCGCCATGAGGGACACTCATCCTTTTCCAGCTCTTTCCGCCATCCATTGATTTAAGAAGTGGATTAGCGTTGGAATATACTATTTCAGGATTTGTTGGATCTAACTCAATATTCGTATAATAAAATGGTCGGTTGACCAATCCTTTATTATCGGAAACCTGTTCGAACGATTTTCCTTGATTCATAGATTTATAAAGGCCACCTTCCTTGCCTGGAGCCTCAATAACAGCGTATAGTATACTTGAATCCACAGGCGATACCGCCAGATCTATTTTGCCAATTAAACCTTTAGGTAAACCCTTTTCCAGTTTAATCCAGTCTTTTCCTCCATTGATGGATTTATAAATGCCACCTTCATTAGCAGTACCTCCCGAAATAATAGTCCATGGTTTACGTTCGGCTTTCCAGGCTGCGGCATACACAATATTTGCGTTACCCGGAAGTAACTCTAAATCTGAAAATCCGACTCTATCTGAAATGAACAGCATTTTTTCCCAACTTTGACCACCATTTGACGTTTTATAAATTCCACGTTCACTATTAGGGCCGAATGCGTTACCTATAGCGGCTACCCACACTACGCTATTGTTAGTAGGATCAATTTCTACTGCGCCAATCTGTCCTACTTCCCTAAGTCCAATATGCTCCCAGGTTTTTCCCGCGTCAATCGACTTGTAAACTCCTTTCCCGCTTATAACATTACTTCTTAGGCCGTCAGATCCTGTGCCAACGTATACAATATTCGGATCATTAACAGCCACTTCAATCGCTCCAATTGAAGGAGTTTCAAAATACCCATCTGAAACATTGTTCCAGCTTGTTCCATAATCCTCAGACTTCCAGACTCCGCCCCCGGTAGCACCTAAATAAAAGGTGCCGGGAATCATTGGAGTTCCAGTCACTGTTGTAACTCTCCCACCTCTTTCAGGACCTACGGTTCGATATTTAAAGGCTCCGAAATCCTGTGCAGCCAAAGTGGTGGTGATAATAAAGCAGATAAAAAATTTAATGATGTTTGAAGGGTGATGTAATGAATTCATATTTATCGAAAAGATTAGCATCTAAAATTACTTAAAATAGTTTTCTGAAAAATGTTAAAAGTGATCAAATACTTCAGTACTAGAATTTCGTAATGTTGCGAAAGGCAATTATGCACTTAATACTAATTGTACCTAACTAAACAATATAAAGACTCTTGAAACTGATATTAAATATTTCAGGATCATTTTAAATTCGGACATCCATTTCACTTCATTTAGCAAAGGAATAATTACAATATTAATTTTCTGTGCACTTTTTTTTAAAATATATTCTTTTGATATACAAGTTATTACAATAGCTTTTAGTGATTTGATCGGAGAATGGCACGCTTGTTGGAATTATCATAACAAGTAATTGATTGAATAATAACTTAAAATTCGAAATTATGAAAAACTTAAAAGAAAATCTGACGGAAAAACTTTCAAAATGGAATGAGAAACTAGTAGAATTTGCAAAAGCAAGTAGTTATGCAATTCATAGATAATCGCAAAAC
>CBDUGY010000167.1:0-3307 GCA_965367015.1 uncultured Ulvibacter sp. | reverse complement strand
TGCGCAAACTTTAATGCTTTATAGTAGTGTTGTAATAGTAATCTTATATAGCATTCGGTTTCTTTTTAAAACAGAAAAAGATCATCTTGATTATATTAAATTAGGTTTAGTTGTGATTTGGGTTTTTAACTATATTGTTAACGTTTTTCATCTATTCAATTTGCCATATATTTTTGAAATTATACTTTTAGTATTATTTGTGGTGGTATTCTTTATTGCTTTTCAGAGACGTAAGAATAAATTCTTACTGGAGAGAATTGAAGCGCAACAAAAATTTGATAAGGAGATCGAAAAGTCAAAACTGGAAATTCAAGAGCAAACTTTTAAAAATATTGCATGGGAACTGCATGATAACGTGGGACAACTTCTCTCTGTTGTTAATATTCAATTAAATATGTTGATGTCCATTGCTCCTGAAGATTTTCACGAACCTATAAATGAAACCAAAGGGGTAGTTAAGGAGGCTGTTCATGAAATTAGAACACTTTCGAAAATTCTGAATAACGACGTAATATTAAAAAATGGTTTGGTGACTTCGCTGGAATTGGAGTTGGCACGCTTTAACAAGCTTAATTTTCTGGAAGCTATTCTGGAGATTGACGGAGAAGTAAAAGAAATTAAGAGTACTGACGAAATAATTATTTTTCGAATCTTACAGGAGTTCTTTTCTAACGTAATAAAGCATGCGAAAGCCAAGAAATTATTCGTACTTTTAGATTACAAACCGAATTTTTTTGAAATTTTAGCGAAAGACAACGGGATTGGTTTCGATCCCAAAGTGAAAACAGACAGCTCTGGAATGCATACAATGAAAAGTCGAGCGGGGCTCTTGAATGCCGAATTTTCACTAACGTCAAACGTTGGAGAAGGAACAACACTATTCATAAAATACCCTTACAAAAATGAACAACACCAAGGCCCATAATGTTGTAATCGTTGATGATCATTTACTATTTGCCGGTTCTCTCGAAAAATTAATCCATTCATTTAATGGATTTAATGTCTTATTTCATGCTAAAAATGGAATAGATCTTCAGCAGAAATTAAAACTGGAAAACGAAAAACCTGATATAATTTTACTGGACATAAATATGCCAGTGATGAACGGTCATGAAACTGTTATTTGGTTAACGGAGCATCATCCGGATATTAAGGTTTTAGCACTTTCAATGGAAGATGATGAGGATGTAATTCTTAGAATGCTATGCAATGGAGCGAAAGGCTATCTGTTAAAGGATATTCATCCCGACAAACTTAAAGAAGCACTCGATGAGGTGATTGAAAAAGGTTATTATCATTCAGAAAAAGTTGCTGCAACGCTTTTACATTCTTTGAATAATGATCAGAAAGACAATACACCCACTTTTAAAGAAAATGAGATAACATTTATGAAACTCGCTTGCAGCGAAATGACGTATAAAGAAATTGCGGAAATTATGAATTTGAGTCCAAAAACCATTGATGGTTATCGGCAGGAACTTTTTAATAAACTTCATATTAAAAACAGAGTAGGCTTAGTGCTTTACGCACTAAAGAATGATATTACCTATATTTAGATACAAGCATCCCAAATTGGATCTTTTGGTGGTGGGGCTATAATCGTCAACTCTTCTTTTTTTACCGGATGTTCAAAAATGATTTTTCTCGCATGAAGGTGTATACTACCATCGCTATTGCTTCGGTCGAAACCATATTTGAGATCCCCTTTTATGGGACATCCAATTGCTGAAAGTTGAGCTCGTATTTGGTGATGTCTTCCGGTTTCCAGGTCTATTTCTAAAAGGAAATAACGGTCTAGTTTTTTGAGCAACTTATATATTAAAATTGCTTTTTTACTATCCGGGATCTCTTTTGTGTAGGCATATGACTTATTTTGCTTCGGATTTCTTTTTAGAAAATGGATTAGTTTTTCTGAAGACTGCTTCGGACTATTTTTGACAACAGCCCAATAGGTCTTCTGAGTTTTTCTTTCAGAAAACATCTTGTTTAATCTTGTTAGTGCTTTTGATGTTCTGGCAAAGACCACTATACCACTTGTTGGCCTATCTATGCGATGTACAACCCCCAAATAAACCGCTCCTGGTTTGTCGTATTTTTCAGCTATGTATCTTTTAACAACTTCCGAAAGAGGTATATCTCCCGTTTTATCACCTTGAACAATGTCACCCGGGCGTTTATTTACCACCAGAATATGATTGTCTTCATATAAAACTTGTAAATTCTCTTTGGTGCTGTACAACTTTGCAGATTTAATACTAACGATCGCTTTTAATATTGTTCGGTATCACTGGGAAATTCACCACGTTTTACATCTTGTGAATACTGACTAAAAGCATTGGTCATCTCGGTATAAAGATCGAGATAGCGTCTTAAAAATCGAGGATTGAACTCGTGGGTCATACCAATCATGTCGTGAGTCACCAGAACTTGTCCATCAACACCGTTTCCGGCACCTATTCCAATAATTGGGATAGTAACTTGCTCGGCAACTTTTTTTGCCAGTTTAGCGGGTATTTTTTCTATGACAATGGCGAAACAGCCTGTTTTTTCAAGTAGAATAGCATCTTCAATCAACTTATCGGCTTCCTCTTCTTCTTTAGCCCGAACGGTATAGGTTCCGAATTTGTAAATCGATTGTGGTGTGAGTCCAAGATGTCCCATTACAGGGATTCCGGCATTGAGAATTCTTTTGATCGATTCTTTAATTTCTTTCCCGCCTTCTAATTTAACAGCATGTGCGCCACTTTCTTTCATGATTCTAATCGCAGATCTAAGCGCTTCTTTAGGATCACTTTGATAACTTCCGAAGGGTAAATCAACAACAACCAAACTTCTTTCAATAGCTCTTACTACAGAAGCCGCATGATAGATCATTTGATCTAATGTGATAGGAAGAGTTGTTTCGTGTCCTGCCATGACATTAGAAGCCGAATCACCGACCAATATTACATCTATACCAGAACCATCTACAATCTTAGCCATTGTGTAATCGTAAGCCGTGAGCATAGAAATTTTTTCGCCTTCCTTTTTCATATCTACCAAGGTCTTCGTGGTGATCCGTTTGTACTCTTTTTTTGCTGTTGACATATATTTTTCCGAAATTGAGAAGTAAAAGTACTAATTTTGATAATCAATCTCTTAAAATTAACCTCATGAAATTCTTCATTTCTATTCTTTGTATCGCAGTTACGAGTATCGCATTTTCACAAAATGAATTTTCGGAAGAAAATGCAAAAGCATATATCGACGTTTTTTTTGACGGATTTCACAAAGGTGATACTGTCAAGATGAGTTCGGTTATGGCCCC
>CBDUGY010000166.1:0-3457 GCA_965367015.1 uncultured Ulvibacter sp. | reverse complement strand
TCGGATTTGCATCAGTGACACCCCTATATGCCTCTTCAAAAACAACTGAACCAACAGTTTGTAAACCGATTGGAATCATTGCTATATATCCATAATCTTTTGTTTGAATAATAAAATAGCCGTGTTTGAAATTTTCTATAATACTATAATCTTTATTATATCCCGGGTTACCATCGTTAACCATATCAAGCATATCTGGCATACCAAATAATCGGTTTCCAACATCTTCTTTTGATTCAACAATATCTCCGGAAATAGGTGCATGATAGTGATGATAATTGTCCGGCATGAGAAAAACAGCCATGGCCGAACCTCCAATAAATTTCTCAGCAAATTTTGAATTATCGAGCAGCGAATTCAAACTCATGGTCATTCTACCTTTTGTTGGTATTTCGGTATCTAATTTAAGTTCATTCGCAATCATGTTTATAATACCATCAGCGGGGGATACCAGAATAGACTCATCGGTTGCATCATCAATTGGACGTGTGCCTGGTTTTATGTCTCTCGTAAAGAAATCATTGAAAGACTTGAAACCCTCTTTGGGTAATACAAAATCTTCATTTTTTAGTGAATTATCAGATAACCATTCCTCAATGATTTTAGCAGATTGCGGACTATCCATAAACTTGCCACGTTCTTCAATAAATGAATTGGCCCAACTGAGTCCGGGTTCTGTGAGAATAAACTTCATTCCATCAGGATTTTTATAATAAAGGAATGTGAATTTTAAAATCCTATCCAAGCCATTGTGTGTGTTTGGTAAGAAATAGTACCACTCATTTATAAATCCATATAAATCGTTGACATTTTTGTCCTTCCAAGGGTTGGGGTTTCCGTTCGGTAAATCATGCACATTATCGAGCATTGAATCAACAGTTTTCTTGAATTCCTGATTTTGATTGTAAAGCTTCTTTAGATTAGTTACAGGTAAACTTTCATTTTGTGCAAATGAGTTAAGTCCAACTAGCAGACAAGTTAAAAGACAAATAATATTTCTAAGCATATTCGTTGGGTTTGAAGTTAAGCCCGAGGGCTTGAGTCCTCCTGTTATTTTATTACTCTTGAGTTAATTTAATAATATTATCAATTTCTTTTTCGATGCCTTGATAGTAAAAGGAAACAAAAAGATTAAAATATATAGAACGTCTAACCAAATTGCAGAAATTGACATCTTTCAATAGTACTCGAGAATCTATTTCGAAACTTCCCGCCTTTTCCATTCTCATGTAATTTTCGAATCTTGGATGTTTGAATTCTATTCTTTCCTCAATGTAGGGGGTGTAGCGTTTATAAAGAAACTCTCCTTGAAATAATTCTTGCCTTTTAACTTCTTCCAGCGCTCCATTCCATTCAGAAAGTGATTTACGCAATTCTATATTTCTTAGTACATCAATTTTTCCAGAGCTCAAAAGGTCGGATAGCGTGCCGTTAGGTGGATTAAAGGTTGGTAATGCATAACTACTCCAGATTAGACTATCCATTCTTTCGGGGCTTATGGATGGTTTATTTAAAGAACAATTTTCTGAAATTGTACTTAACTTTGTGTTTCGTTCTTCTATTAATTTTTTTAAGCTTATAATTTCTAATTTCGCACTCTTAAATTCACTATTTAATGATGCTATAACATCAGTTTCAATATTTCTTTTTTTTTGATTTTCATTCCAATTATTAACTTGTAATGCCAATAAAATTCCAATCATTACAAGAACAATTTCGCCTAATGCATAAAGTAGATATTTGCTAAACTTATTTTCTGTCAGCATTTGTTGTCGAATTTTGCGAAAAAATTTGATCATATGTTATTTTCCACGGAAGTGAGAATCTGTTGGTTGGTTTCCCTAAATGTATGATAATAAACTGAAAGGCTATTTGAAACGGCGGAATAAGGAAGACATGGTGACGCAATCGCTATGGACATTAAGCATGAACTTTACAGCTTTTGGCGTTGTACGGGCTTAACTGCAACTGTTCTTTATCTTTTCCAACGCTTTGGGAAATGTATTTCTCATAAAATCCAGATGCTCGTCCATTACATCTATTTCAACTTTAAGTGTGTTAGCGTGTTTACCTTTGGTAAGCTCATAAATTTCTGTCGCTCCGGACCATTTTTTTGTTGCGTCATCATTGGGTTGTTCTTTACCTCCCACGACAGTTCCGATATGTTTAAATTGGATGACTTTATTAGGTATGTGTTTTTCGATGATACTGTAGATACCACTTTTATCGGGACCTAGAAAATGTACTTTACTACCTTCTTTCCAATTATCTGTTACAGCGTATGATCCTTCAAAAAAAACTGCCGCCCAATCGCGATAGGAGCGATCATCCCAGAGCACATCCCAAATCTTGGCTTTCCCGGCCATAATATCAACTGTAAATTTCAATCTGTGTATCATCATTTCTCGTTTTAGTAATTACAGCCAGTTTGTTTAGAGCTATCAGATTAAATATACAGTAAATTGAGTAAAAAAGTGTTCAATTGTTTTCGAAGCTGTCAGTCAATGCTGCTCTCTTCGTTATATCGATTGCCTTAATTTAGCTTTTTATTTCTCCCTCTATTAACATAATCAGATCTCGAATATATTGCACCAGACTCTTATGCATGCCGGCTAGAAAACTATTATTCATATATGCGAGTCTCAAGCCGTTTTTAAATTGAGGATCATTGTGTTGCCATTGCGCATCTTCAATGAGTTGTTTATACTGTTCGTTTGGAATATCCTCAATCGTGAGCCTGTTGGGAAATCCATAATTTGGTTTATTTAAATCGAAAAAAGGAATAGCTCTTACATTCTTTATGTGCGGATCATATAAATAAGCTTCATATTCTCTTCGCATATGATGCTCACCTCCGGAAATATCAGCATAGTGTTTTTCTAATTCCAGTAGTTTATTCTTTATTGAATCATTTTTAATTAAACTTAAGTTACCAGAACTCAAAAGTTCTTTGAAAGTATTATTATTTGGCACAAATGCATTCCAGATAAAGACTTGCTCGTAAGTATCCGTATATTTTTGAACATCATTGATTGAATTTGGTTCATTCATATTTAATAAAGAAGAACAGGCAAGGGCTTTATTATAACGGTAGGTAGCGAAGTATTCGTTATTTTCTATTTCACTTACCAAATCGGCTTTTAGATTCAGAAGAGAATTAATTTCTCTACCTCTTTCTTTTCTCACTTCATTGGCATTATTGATCTGTAATGCGATCAAAATACCAATCACAACAAGAATAATCTCACCAATGGCATATTTTAAATATTTACCCGTTTTATTTTTATCAAGAAGGTCAAATCTGATTTTTCTAAAAAACTTAAACATGTTATCTATACGTGGTTTAGTTAGGTCCGAAAGCATCTATCTCAACCAAATGTCTACAGGACATTTAAGATTGTCGTGCTGAATAGTGTTTGATTTTATAAGAACTTTTATAATTTTATTACTTTCTCTA
>CBDUGY010000165.1:0-3634 GCA_965367015.1 uncultured Ulvibacter sp. | reverse complement strand
TGCCACACATGGCGTTGCCGGGATCAAAGAATACTTTTACGATTTTATAGCGTTTTCACAGGAAACCGATTTTGGTAAAGGCTGCCTCATTACCAATACCGCCAATGAAATGGGCGCAGATGCCAACGAACAAATAAAAGAAGTGCTGTTTAATTTCACCAACGATGTTAAGCAGGTATTTAAAGCCAGCCTAAGTCAGGACAGTGAGAAAGACGAGGCCACGCTGGAGCAGCAAGCCGATTACCTTATTATTTCAATGTTCGGATTGTCATCGGCAACTAAAATTTTCAGTCAGACACAACTCGACAATTATATAAACAACATCTTTAAAAACGTATAACATTTTTTTTAACCCTTAACTAAACGATTGTTTAGTTATTATAAAATTAACATTAAATAAAAACTAAACTATGACAACATTAAAAATTCACGACATCGAAACCGCCCCCGAAGGCAGCAAAGCACTATTAGAGCAATCTCTTAAAGCAAACGGAAGAATTCCCGGCCTGCACGGCGTATTAGCCGGTGCTCCCGAGCTTCTGGAAGCGTATCAGACTTTGCATAAACTTTTTACGCAATCGTCTTTCAACAAAGAAGAGCTTACCGTGGTATGGCAAACAATTAACGTAGAACACGCTTGTCACTATTGTGTTCCTGCACATACCGGCATCGCGAAAATGATGCAGGTAGATGATACAATTACCGAGGCTTTGCGCAATGAAACCGCGCTTGAAGACAATAAATTAAAAGCCTTGCGTACCATGACGTTAAACATCGTTCGCAATCGCGGGCAGGTGACTCAGGAGGAACTGAATGACTTTTATGCTGCTGGATATGGTGAGAGACAAGTACTGGAGATCATTTTAGGACTTTCTCAGAAAGTGATCAGTAATTATACAAATCATATCGCAAATACACCGGTCGACAAAGTTTTCGAAAAGTTTGCCTGGTCTAAAGAGAATGTGGAGGTTTAAATCCGCAGTTTTGGTTAATTATTTTGAACCTTCCGATAATTTTCGGAAGGTTTTTTTTCTTTATTAGTCTGTATTTACTGAATAAAAGCACGGCCAATAGAACCCTTAATTTATCTTAACGTATGAACCATTTTATAGCATGCAATTGCTGCAATTTGCGTAACTTGGTAACAGTAAAACCCTCGCATGAACTTCAGCATTAAGATCACAAATATCAAGTCGGTTGAAAAGATTCCCGGCTACTGGAAAAATAAGGATTATATCAATCTCCTCGAGCTTTTCGACTTCCCGGATGCCACCTCTGTTTCTGAAAATGAACTATTCGAAATGCTGGCGATGGCGATCTCCGATTTTGAGCCTCCCGAAGCCGCAGAAATTGTGCTTACCTATAAACTGAAAGACCACTTAAGCGAGAACCAGATAAAAAATATCTCTTTCGAAATGCTGGAAGACAAGGTTTGGGAAGAATACGCCGATATCTCCCTCCACTACCCGCTTTTCAATTGTAATCAGCTGCTATACGAAGCCTATAATGGTAAATTCCCAAAGGCGATCGCTTCGGTGATTGATTTTGAACTCACTTTAGACGGCGATCTTAAAGTTTCTAAGGAAATTGCCTTACGAACCCTCAGCGATCTGCTTTCAGATAAAAGTCTGCTCAAACGGCTGTTTAGAGAAAAACTGGATTCGGGCGATGCCTTTACCGATGCCGAAAGTATTATCTGGGAGCTTCATAGTAAAGGAGAAAATACATATCAACTCATTTCATCCGACTATTGGCTGAACAAAGAGGATTTCGATACCGATGAATTTTCGGGAACACTCCGCGACGATGAGATCGATCATTTACAATAATTTATTGTGTTTTTCCTGCTGCGTAAACTCCTAGGAATTCATTAACTTTAGACAATGAAAGAGTTAAAGAAAGAAGACATACAGCAAGAAGTTTTTGATCTCTACGACGACTATGCGCATAACAAACTCGAGAGACGGGATTTTATCAGGAAATTATCATTATACGCCGTTGGCGGAATTACCGTGCCGTCCTTACTCAGCTTTATAATGCCAAATTATCTGGATACGTTGTTGGTGCCTCCAACCGATCCCAGAGTGGATTCAGAATATATCACTTATAATTCGCCAAAAGGTGGCGGAGAAATACGTGGCTTACTCTCAAAACCCAAAGATGCTAAAGGCAAGCTTCCCGGAATTATCGTGGTTCATGAAAACCGCGGGTTGAATCCGTATATAGAAGATGTGGGAAGAAGAGCCGCCGTTGAAGGTTTTATCTCTTTGGCACCCGATGCCTTGAGTCCGCTGGGAGGTTACCCCGGAAACGACGACGACGGGAGGACGCTGCAACGCCAGCGCGACCGCAACGAAATGCTTGAAGATTTTATTGCCGCCTATCACCATTTACAAACTCACGAGAATTGCACCGGCAAAGTAGGAGTTGTTGGTTTCTGTTTTGGAGGCTGGATCTCCAACATGATGGCGGTAAAAGTTCCTACGCTCTCTGCGGCCGTACCCTATTATGGGAGTCAGCCGTCTAAGGAAGAAACCGCACAGATCAATGCGCCGCTTATGGTGCATAACGCCGGCTTAGACAAGCGGGTGAATGAGGGTTGGCCTGCCTACGAAGCCGCATTGAAAGAATTTGATAAGGAATATCAGGTTTTTGAATATCCCGATGTGAATCATGGCTTCCATAACAATACCACTCCCAGATACGATGAAGCCGCTGCCCGGCTTTCCTGGGATCGCACTATCGCCTTTTTTAAGGAAAAACTGAAATAATACGACTAACGCAGTCGGAGAGTACAAAGAAAAATGCCTATGAAATTATCGCTTACAATACTTTTCTGTTTTTTGCTATTGAGTTGCAAGAACAATCGTGAAGAGTTTAATGGCCCCGGAATACCCACTGAAGACGACACAGAGCTGGAATATATAGATCATCACGTTCATTTGATGAGTCCGCAGTTAATAGAAGACTGGAAGAAACTGGGGATACCCTTTTCGAATCCAGATTCTTACTACAACAATATCGATACCCTGGTTAAAAACACACAGGCTGTGCGAATCAATCTCATCGGGATGGGCTATACCTATGGCAATCCGGAATACTACAAAGGCAACGATGCCTATGAAAGGATGAAGCAGGAGAACGATTATTTACTGGAAGCTTCCAAAAAATATTATGATTCCGTAAAACCGTTCTTTGCGGTCGATCCTTTGAAATCGTATGCTATAGATGAAATTAAAAGATGTTTCGCGCTAAATGATAACGCCGGACTCAAGCTTCATTTCAATACCTCACAAGTCTATCTTACAGAGCCTGAACACTTACAGAAAGTGCTTAAAGTATTTCAGTTTTCTTCGGAAAAAAATATCCCAATAATGCTGCATTTCGATAATTCGCATCCCGAATTTGGAAGGCCGGATATGGAGATTCTGGCAGATTCGATACTTTCGAAATTGAACAGAATAGATCTCACTTTCGCACATTTTGGTACTTCGGGGGGGTTCAATCAAAAGACGAAAGACATAGTCGATACTTTTGTTGAATACAGAGAAGAAGGGAAAATTCCCAGAAGACATACTATTTCGTTTGATATTTAGTCAGTTGCCCTAGATAAGGACAGTGAAGGACTTAAAAA
>CBDUGY010000164.1:0-3726 GCA_965367015.1 uncultured Ulvibacter sp. | reverse complement strand
ATGGGAAGAGAATTCATATTCTCTTTCAACTATACAAACACGTACTTTATACCAGCGGTACCATTTCTCACGCCCCAATTTTTGGGCTATTTGATGGTCCAGATTTGACTTCCAATTAGAAATTGCTTCTAGACTTTCCCAATAACTAACTGTAATCCCTATTTCTTCGCGTGCACTTTCAATCCCGATATAGCCGGGTTGTTCTTGTGCAAGTTGCTTCATAAATTCCGCCATTTCAGAATATCCTCGGTACTTTTTGACTGAAAGGATGTAAAAATCACGGCGTAATAATTTGTATTCATTCTTTATAAATTCGAATGATTAATTCACCATCGGCATTCATATGAGCACGATACATGCCCGCGGTATTGAATTCCATAGCCACATTTCCATCTTTATCGATCGCAACAATACCGCCATCGCCTCCCAGTGCCGGCACCTTTTTCTGGATGACTTCGGAGGCGGCTGCTTGTAAAGTAAGACCTTTGTATTCCATCAAGGCCGAAATATCATGGGCGACCATTGCTCTGATAAAAAATTCACCCCATCCCGTTGATGAGACAGCGCAAGTGGCGTTATTAGCGTAGGTGCCGGCACCTATAATTGGTGCGTCTCCTATTCTGTTCCATCTTTTATTGGTCATTCCTCCGGTTGATGTCCCTGCCGCAAGATTTCCATTTTTATCTAGAGCAGCGCAACCTACAGTTCCAAATTTTGAATTTTTAATATAGGCATCGTCAAAATTGGAAATCGTCACTTTAGATTCTTTGGCAGCTTCATTTGCTTTTACTCGCTCTAAAGATTGATATCGATTTTCTGTATAGAAATACGCTGGATCAACTAATTCGAAACCTCTTTCTTTTGCAAATGTCTCAGCTCCTTTTCCACTGAGCATTACGTGTGGCGAATCGTTCATTACAGCCATAGCGAGATCTATGGGGTTCTTTATTTGGGATACTCCGGCTACGGCACCGGCATTAAGCGTGGCACCATCCATTACAGATGCGTCCAGCTCGTTCGTCCCTTCATGAGTGAAAACCGCACCCTTGCCGGCATTAAATAAAGGGGAGTCTTCCATTATATTTATTGTTTTAGTGACTGCTTCCATTGCAGTACCGCCATTCTTTAAAATGCTATGCCCGAGAGAGATTGCTTCTTTTAGTTTTTCTTTATAGGCAGTTTCAAGCGAGTCAGTCATATTTTTTTTAAGTATGGTACCTGCACCTCCATGGATTACAATTCCGTAATTATCTGCTTTTTTTTGAGTTTGGACTGTAGATTTTGACGCTTCATCGATGTTTTTTTCTTCTTTTTTACATCCGAAAACGAGAAATAGGGCAATAAAAAGTGTTAAAATTTTCGTCATGATGAATTTTTTTCTGAAACACTAAGATAACCTAAAATCCCTTATTCTGTGAGGGTTCATGTAAGAATATATGTAGGAAAAAATGTAGGAAGATTTATAATATAAACGATTAACAACACAAATTTATCGACTAACTGTTGTTTTTTGTAAGAAAATATCTATATTTGAATCAGCATCATGCCCCAAATTTGATGCCCCCCGAAAATGAGATCACTACGAACTAGCCTACTTGCCATGGCATTATTATGCCTCATTACATCTTGTCAGAAGGACGAAGGTGTTTCTACGGAAGAATTAAACTATACAATTGACTTAAATCTGGCTTCAGAGACAGATTGGGAAATGGCCGATGAGATTCTGGCATTGGTAAATGAACACCGACTTTCGCAAGGTCTTTCAGAAATAAAAAAAGACACACAATACGCCTCAGCTTACGCTGTAGATCACAGTAAATATATGATCGAAATGGCGCAAATAAATCACGATAACTTTCCAATCCGTAGAGCAGGTCTTGTAGATCAAGGTGCTTCTATTGTTGGAGAAAATGTCGCGTTCGGGTATACAACAGCTGAACAAGTTGTTGGTGCGTGGCTAAACAGTCCCGGACATAAACAAGTGATTGAAAGTAATTTTACTCATTCTGGTTTTGGCGTACTTAAAACTGCAAACGGAAACTACTATTTCACACAGTTATTCTATAGAAAGTAATATCCCACTAACTTTTTCTTTTAAAGCATTTGCCGTATTTTTATGGAAACATTAAAAATACGGCAATGTCTATTCAAAAACCTTTTAATCTAAATAAATGGGTCGAAGAGAATCGAGATCTTCTGAAACCTCCTGTAGGCAATAAAAATCTTTATAAGGATGCAGGAGATTATATTGTGATGATTGTAGCTGGACCAAATGCCCGAAAAGACTATCATTATAATGAGACAGAAGAACTTTTTTATCAATTGGAAGGGGAAATAGAAGTTCATGTGCAAGATCAAGGAGAAAAAAGAACTATGAAGCTGGGTCCGGGAGATATGTATCTTCATCCCGCTAAAGTTCCTCATTCTCCTGTTAGAAAAGCAAATTCTATTGGCTTAGTAATAGAGCGTAAAAGAGATGATCTGGAAGGTAAAGATGGATTACTTTGGTTTTGTGACAATTGCAATAATAAATTATACGAAGTTTACTTTCCACTTACCGATATTGAAACCGATTTTCTAAAACATTTTAAAACCTTTTATGGGAGTAAAGAACTTCGTACTTGTGACAACTGCGGAACTGTTATGCCTACAGACGAACGGTTTATTGGAGAGTAAATCTAAGGCCTATATTAAACACATATATAATGATAAAGAAATATAGGCTACAAATCCTGCTCTCTATTGCAGTTATTATTGGCGCAATGGTCGTTCATTCGTTGTTAAAGGCCTATCAAGATTCTGTTTACAAACAACAAGCAGATTATTTAGAAAAAGTACATTCTGATGCGGTGTTGAAAGCAAAGGCCGGGTTGGATGTATATTCGGTGATTGTTTCTTCTCTAAAAGCGTATTTAACTAATCAAGAAGAGTTTCCAACTGAACCAGAATTTCAGAAGTATTTAAGGGATTTAGTTAGGGATATAAATTTTAATGATTCCATTGTTGTGAGTTATTTAGACAAGGATCATGTATTTAAATATGTTTTTGATGTTAAAAATATAGATAGAGTAGGATTGAAGGGGCGAAATGCCAAAAAATTCAGAACACCTTCCGAAATCGTGAAGCTTGACGATTTAATGCAACAGGATAAGATTATAATTTTTAAACCCATTAATCTGCTGGAAGGTTGGGCGGGTTTACCTTTTAATTTTTCCGCAAAATCTTCCGGAAAAGAATCCGTAGGATATATTGCGCCTATAATTAATATTAAATATCTATTTAATTATTTTTATTCAAATGATGGTAGTGAAAATTTCGTGCACAGTTTCAGAGCAAACGATTCAATAGACGTTACCCGAGAAGCGGTTTATGACGGTACAACAATATACAATCCTGCGAGAGATCCCGAGTACTACAAAAATTATAATATCCCTCAAGATAAGTTTATATATAGCAAACTGGACACTTATGGATTAGATTTAACTATCGGAAGCGCTTATAAAAATTCTCCTCCCGATCTTAAATTAATTAGCGTAATCACATACTCATGGTTTGCTTTGTTGAGCATTTTCTCATTTTTAATGTTGTATCAATATAGTAAGAATAGACAGTTGAATCAAAACTTAAAATTAACCACTAAAGAAATTCAGGATAAAAATTATGCTTTAGAAAATAATATTTTCAAAATTCAAACTCTTATTAAAGAAATTCATCATAGAACAAAGA
>CBDUGY010000163.1:0-3818 GCA_965367015.1 uncultured Ulvibacter sp. | reverse complement strand
TACGATGTAAAGAATAGCCATAAACGGAACCACTTTTTCCGTTACTTGGGCAATACGCTTGATTCCACCAATAATAATAATACCAACAACAACGGCTAATACTACTCCAACGATAGCACCTGCCGCTGTACTTTCCCAGTTAAATAATTCTTTAAGTACAATAGTTGCTTGATTACTTTGGGCGGCATTTCCACCTCCAAATGAACCCCCAATACAAAAGATAGCGAAAAATACCGCTGCGATTTTTCCTAACCAGGTAAAGCCTCTCTCTTTAAGTCCTTTGCTTATGTAATACATTGGTCCCCCGTACACTGTTCCATCCGGTCCTACATCTCTGTATTGAACACCGAGTGTACATTCTACGAATTTTGTGGACATTCCTAGCAGACCACAAACGATCATCCAAAAGGTTGCTCCTGGACCTCCCAATGCAATTGCCAGTGCTACACCGGCAATATTCCCATTACCCACAGTTCCGGAAACCGCTGTCGCCAAGGCCTGGAAGTGTGATACTTCCCCGTCTGAACTTTCGTCCCTAATTGTATCTCTAATATCTCCGTCGATGGCTAATTCATCTACCGTTTCAAGGTGTTTGTCAAGGCTTTCAACTTTATTCATGTCCTGACCTTGTGCGATACCGCCTTCACCATATAATTCTTTAGCGCCGAATTTTTCAATATCCTCATATTTACCCCTTACGGTATTAATGGCTTTCCCGAAGTATCTGATATTTGGAAAACCGAAGTATATCGTAAAAAAGGCAGCACTTCCTACCAATAGAATCAAAACAAAGGGTGTACCACCGATTGTAAAAAAGATAATATCGGTAGCTGCTTCGGCAACAGGAGCAAATAACTGATCAATCTTTTGGTCTATACCAACTTCTTCAGTTTCTTGTGAAAATGATAAGATTGGAGTTAGAATTGATAAAAGGGAAAGAAGAAATCTCTTCATAATACAATTTTAAGGTTTGACGTTGTTTTTTCAGCTCAGCAAGATGCTAAAAAAAACTAGTGTTTTCAAGTTTTTACACATTTAATTATAAACGACCTGTTAAACCTGATAGAGTCGTTTTAGGTTTTCAATTTGATTTGGTCTGCCTATAAGAATTAATTTCGAATTCTTCTTTATGACCGTCGAAGGTTCGGGATTTACAATGTATTCTCCTTTGTCTGTTTTATAGCCAATGATTGAGCAACCGGTCTTTCTACGCAGATCAAGTTCGGTAATTGCCTGTTCTCTTCCATCGGGACAAACTTTCTCAAAAGGAATTTGTTCGACATTCATGCTATCATTTTGCCCTGAGACTGAAAGGTTATCTAGAAATTCAACTAAATCGGGCACCACAACAAGTGACGCCATGTGTTCTCCACCAATTTTATCTGGCATGATTACATTATCGGCGCCGGCGAGTTTAAGTTTTTGATAGCTCGTTTCTTCAGATGCCCTACTAATAATCGTAAGGTCCTTATTCATTTGTCGTGCAGATAGTACAATAAATAGATTATCTGCATCACCCGGCAGTGTGCAAATAAGAGTTGAAGCCCGTTCGATCCCGGCCATTATTAAAACTTCGTCTTCAATGGCATCCCCCTGCATAAATAGAACCTTCTCGTCGGAAAACCGGCTAACAATTTCTTCATCTCTTTCTATTATCACAAAGGGCTTATTATACGCCAATAATTTCTGTACTGCCTGCTTTCCGTTTCTACCATAACCACATATTATTATGTGATTTGACATTGATTTTATTTTTTTGTGCACTTTTTTCTCTCTTAAATTACCAATGTTATTTTTACTGAGTAAATATTCTGTTATTACTGAAATAGCATAACCAACGATAAATATACTTGAAAGTATGAAAATTGAGGTAAATATCTTTTCATTCGGACTTAACGGCTGTACTTCCCCATAACCAACAGTAGTAATGGTAATAACTGTCATGTAAAGTGAATCTACCCAACTATATCCTGAAATGACTCTATAGCCAACTACCCCTCCGAAGAAAACAACCAATAATAAAAATAGGGCTCCTAGTATTTTGGATTGAAAAATTCTTCTCATAGATCAAAAACAGATGTTCTCTTGGTGAATAGCAAATCCTTTAACTTTAATAAAAAGGCAATTGTTAAGTACAAAGCAAATCCAACTCCCATAGTTGCAAACGAGACATAAATAAAAAATAAACGTACACTTCTCGCTCGCATTCCCAGTCGGTCGGCCAATCTCGAACTCACGTAAAAGCCTCGTTTCTCGAGATAGTGTCTTATTTTATAAATTGTACCTAACACAAACGCAAATTACTATTTTTAACCGAAGTATTCATCACCCTTTTAACCTTTTAAAATTAGATTTCCTATTTCACATTGTAAGCATCTTTGTTTTTCGCAATATTGAGTTTTTAATTGTAAAAGCGCTTGAGATTGAAATAAACTGTTGGCATTAAAGCCGATACTTTCAAATTTTTTTATGATACTATTGTCTTCCTTGTTCAGTTCACGCGCTAATTCTAATAATTCAGAATTCAAATTTTTACCTACATACCTTGCATAACAAAACTTCAATGGAATTATAGTATTCACAAGCAATAGATCAATAAACTTTTTGTTAAGTGATTTCTTTTGAACCCGTGATGCAGTGCCAAAATTATAATGAGTGTCCCAATACTCAGTTGCACATACATCGAACAATTCGTAAAATTGATCCGGTTCGGTTTTATCAATAATTTCTGAGAAAAGCGCTTTCTGAGATGCGTATAGATTTGACAATTGTGATAATCTTATTGTAGGAAAATTAGTCGGTCGCAACCTGAAGAATTTGGGTGATATAACAACATTGGCATGCAACCCAAATTTATGCTTTAAAAAGCTGTAATGATTTTTTAGCTGATTGTAATAATCATCTTCCTTCTCGCCACATAATAGTCCGCTTTGACCCAACAGAAGTGCCTCCAGTTCGAGTTTGTGCCGACTGCATTTCTGAACAACTGAAAAAGGCAAAGATCTGGCTACACTTAAAAAAGCGTCTCCATTTACTTTTAATCCAAAATTTTTACAGAGCATTCTAAATAACAAGGCTTCCCAATGATTCTGCAGACTCTCCAATTCCTGAATAAGTAACTGTGATTTAGATTCTAAACGTTCAAAATATAATCGCTCCAACCAATTATCGAGTATAAAACTATCGATATTCGTAAAATCACTTTCACAATTTATCCACCTGTTGTTCTCTGAAAACAAATTGTGATAACTGGATAGCGTATTGTCGTTGATTATATCTTTTAGCACGATGGTAGGGATTACAGAATTATCACTTCGGAATATATCGGCATCGTGGTTCCAAACCACATGCATAATCACGTTGTCATAAGCCGGATCCTTCTCATGGTGATGGGCGTACCAATCGGACGTATTGATGTGAATTTCAACATTCCCAGCCCATACTTGTCCGTTTAAACTTAGTTTAGCATTAAAAAAGTCGGGACCCGAATTAAAATTATAATCTCCGGAGGCAATAATTTTTAAAATTCCGCCTTGAGTAGTTTGTAAATCCTTTTTATTGAACTTTTGAAACTTCCATATATAGTGAAGAAAATCTTCTTTCATAACTATAAAATTGTGGGAGTTTCAAGAAAGAAGAACTTAAAAGTACAAAAAAATAAAATATGCTAAAAGGTTTATTATGATATAGATAGACCCCTTTTTAGCAATAATTTCTTAAATTTAGCTAAATAAAAGCCTTATGAAAAAGTCAATTATTTTATTTGCAGCCCTTATAATTTCTACATTTAGTTTGGCGCAACCTGATCTTTTGGGAGA
>CBDUGY010000162.1:0-3845 GCA_965367015.1 uncultured Ulvibacter sp. | reverse complement strand
CCATCACGAGGGAAAAATGACAGTTTCGATAAATCGTTGCTAATCGATTGATAAGATTTTCATCATTAAATAAAAATTGCCAATACTTGACTATACACTATGACTAGTGCTGTCCAAGGAATACTTCAAGCCCTAGATGCATACTAGCCTCCTTATAACTTTCGAATAGGTATTTTTATGTTCGACGGGTGTTTCTTTGAATGGTGCACAGTATTTTTTGCAACAACGCCTTCGGCTTCATCGTAATTATTTCCGCCGGTATTCAAATTACGAGCAAAACGAGGAAAATTACTACTGGAAATCTCAACTCTAATACGATGGCCTTTTCCGAAGAAATTACTTGTCGACATCGGTGTTAAGTCAACCTTGTAAATCTGGTCTTTCTCCATAAAAACCTCTTTATCGTAACCTTCTCTATAGCGAACCCTTTGTATAGTTTCATCAAGATTGTAGGCCGTTCCATCCGGATACACATCTATAAGTTTAATTGTAAAATCTGTATCCTTGGCGTCTGATGAAACATAAAGTGTAGATTCTATAAATCCAGTCACTTCCACACCTTCTTTCAAAACATCGGTTGTATACACAAGAATATCTGAACGCTCTTCCATTTTTTGTTGATCGAAGGCGCCTCCCTCAACCGCATTTCCGGTACAACACACGTTACCTCCTAAAGAATTAACCGGATTCATGGGGTCGTAGACAAAAGTGTCGGGTTTATCGGTCGACGGCATTTTTTGTGTCAAGCTACCACTACCAAAGCGAGTATTGGCGTCCCCATTACTATTTAAATAGTAAGTAACCAACTTAGAGTCTTTCGGTGGCCATTGTTCTGCTGCCTGCCATTTGTTGCTTCCCATAGTATAATACTGTACACGAGGGGTATTCTTCTTGAAATCATTCGATTCTTCTTTCAGCCAAAGATCCCACCAGGCATAAATCTGTTCCTCATAATTTAATCGCGCATCGCCAACACTTCGCTCTCCTACAATGGTGTTTTCGCTGGCTCGTGTATATCTGCAATGTAATGTAGGTGCAATTACTAAGTACTGATTATCACGAATTACTGGATCCTTCGAATTATTCCTTACATGATTGAACAAAGCTATATTTGGAGTGATTGATACATCATACCAAGACGCGAACCAAAAACTGGGTACACCAATTTCCATATCATCGTGATATAACCCCCCGGTATACCAATCGGGATCATTGGGTTTACGCCGCACCATCTTATCGAAGATCTCTTTTTTGCCATTCATATTCTTCAACATGTCCTGAATAGGTAAATGTTTTAATGCTTCAGCCATATCGATTGGAGGATTCTCAGGTGCCAGATCGTAAAATCTTGAAATTCGGATTAGATCCTCCTGACTCGCACCTTCGGGAATTCTTGGCTTAAATTTATCGTGTTCCACACTATAGAGCCATGAGAAGAACAATAACTGTTCTGCTCCACCTCGGTACCAATTTCCTTGCTCTAATATATCTCCTACTCTACCAACTCCGGCACCAAATCCTTGTGGCACCATAGCGGCGTGCGACGGATGATCTAATGCAGCTACCGCCATCTGCCATTCGGCCGTGGAAGAACAACCATAGGTTCCTATTTTTCCATTAGACCAGGATTGATCCTTCATCCACGAAAAGGCATCGTAGCCATCTGTTAAAGGTACACCCAGTATATCCCATTCACCCTCCGAATAGTAGCGACCTCGTTCATTTTGAACGACCAGAGCATAGCCTCTTTTTACTACCTCCAAGGCCTGTTCGGCAGTACGGGTGCGTCGTTCACCATCTCCCCAAGAATTGAAATTATAGGGAGTACGGGAGAAAATTATGGGTACTTTTCCCGTTGTCTTTGGCCTGTAAATATCGGTTGCCAGTCGAGTACCGTCGCGCATAGGAACCATTACTTTTTGATCGATAATGGCGATTTCTTCAAGTTTTTCAAGGACGTCATTTTGTTCTTGCGCGAAGGCAAATTGTGTTAAAAATAGAAATAATAATAAGAAGGAAAAGCGATGAAATTTCATGTGGAAAACATTTGATTAGTATGCTGATAAAGTTACAGAAAAATAAAAAACATTTTGGCCTCCAATCGCCCGAAAATGGTTTTGTTTCAGTAAAAAACTAATTGTAACTTTCAGAAATGAAGAAACCTATCTTATTATTATGCATATTAGTTTTGGCAGTCGCTTGCAAAGATCCGGTAATAGATGCGAAAATCCCTGAAATAAGTAATCCGGTTAGCGACTCTTTAACAAAGAAATTAGATAGTATCTACCTTCAGTCTCCCATTGTCGGTTTTTCGGTCGCTATAGTTAATCTTAACGGCGTAATTTATAACAAGGGATTTGGATACGCCGATAGTAAAGGACAAAAATATACTGCGACAACAATTCAAAATATTGGATCCATTTCAAAAACTTTTATTGGCATGTCGTTACTCAAAGCACAGGAATTAGGAGTGTTAAGGCTAGATGACCCTGTAAATAATCATCTACCCTTTAAAGTAGTGAATACGAAGTATCCGGAAATTCCTATCACGCTTAGACAACTTGCAACTCATACTTCTTCTATTCTAGATTCAGATTATTATGGACTCTCATATGTGCTTATCGACAGTACTGTAGCTCCCAATGAAAAAAATATTGAATATTTTAATCCGGC
Organism: uncultured Ulvibacter sp.; assembly: GCA_965367015.1. Lineage (GTDB taxonomy): Bacteria > Bacteroidota > Bacteroidia > Flavobacteriales > Flavobacteriaceae > CAXBES01. Next base: position 1,172 of record CBDUGY010000162.1, on the reverse strand, counting down.
AAATACTAAAATTTCAATGGAAGAATATTTGGAGAAAGTGCTTAGTGAAAATGGCATTTGGAATAAAGGAGAAAGCTTTGCCGACTCAGAACCAGGTCGCAAGTATGAATATACTAATCTTGGTGCGACTTTGGCTGCCTTAGCCATTCAAAATGCCACCGAACTATCCTTCGCAGATTTTAGCAGAAAATACATTTTAGAGCCCTTGGAAATGAGTGGTTCTGGCTGGAGTAACGCCGAAATAAATATAAAGAATCGGTCAAGTGCGTTTATTAATAAAGACACACTGGTTGCACCTTATGAGTTGATCACTTATCCCGATGGCGGATTAATTACATCTACTGAAAATCTCAGTCGCTTTTTAATCGAACTGATGAAAGGAATGTCTGGTTCTGGTTCAATTCTAAGTGCTGATAGTTACAATGAGCTATTTACCAAACAACTAATTCAATCTCAGCTCCCTGAAAATCATAAGGAAGGGAATACCGGTATTTTCATAGATTACGGCAAACGAGGCATCGGACACTCGGGTGGCGATCCGGGAATATTAACCTTTATGTTTTTTAACCCTGAAACCAAAATTGGAAAAATCCTCTTTATGAATACCGACTATGAAGAAAACAGATCGGCACTCCAAAACTTTATACAGGTCTGGAGAACTTTAGAGGCCTTTGAAGACAAACTCTGAGTTTCAACAATTTAGACAGACTATAGCCCCGAATTCTGCTTAACTTTATTTAATTCTGAAACTAATTGCAAATATCTCCCTTCTGCCTCCTTTCCAGGTAATTGGTCGGCACTACTTATCATATTCAGCAAATAGGAAATCTGTGATACGAGCATCTGCTGAGGATAAGCGCCTTCTTCTTCATTTTTGAGTTGTTTTAGGACTGAGTTCACATTATCCAATCGTGCGACTTGAACGGTCGCTGTCTTTCCTTTTAAATCCTTCGCTTCTTTTTCAAGATCGGCTTGAAGTTGTCGTGCTTCCGACAAAAGATCGATCACTTTGTTTTGCATTGCAATCTGCTTTTCTATATCCTGTTTCGAAACTCCGTCTGCTTCAATTCTAGGATCCATAACTATTTCAAATTCTTGCTCAAAAGATCGGTCGCCTACAGTTAATTTTACAATGTATTTGCCAGGTGCCACCATGGGCCCGTTTTTAAATC
>CBDUGY010000161.1:0-4178 GCA_965367015.1 uncultured Ulvibacter sp. | reverse complement strand
ATTAACAACAATTTAATGTTTCATCCAAATAGGCCTATCTATAAAGATCATTTTGGGGCGGGTTTAGATCAACGCAGCAAACAAGGAGATTTTTATATAGAACTCGGTGTTAGTGAATCGTTCATTGGTGGAGGATATTGGCATCCATCCTCGAAAATACTGAATAGTATTCGCGAGGCTATCGATTACAACGGTGATGAGCTTATCGCTATCCTAGAAAAACCAAGTTTTAAAGAGATTTTTGGTGACTTGATTTCAGACAAGCCGCTAAAAACAGCACCAAAAGGCTATTCTCAAGAGCACCAACATATAAATCTGCTTAGACGAAGATCGTTTGCGGTGGTTCATTATTTATCACAAGAGCAGGTAATAAGTCGAGATTTTGAGGAAAAGGTGGTGGAAATCTATAAAGAACTCCTTCCGTTTAGAAGATATTTAAATAATGCCGTTACTGTGTAAGTCCGAAATATAATCCATAACTTTTCTAGTTGCTCCGGTATTACTATTCACGAAATGCTCAGCAATCATCCCGGTTTTATTTCTGAAGGAGGTATTTGTTGTAAGTTTCAACAGTATCGAACTGCATTCCTCTTCAGTTGATACGGAAAATAATCCTGCTAATTTTCGCAATCTTATAGCTTCCGGAAACGCCTCATAATTTTTACCGATTACTATAGGTACGCCGAAAGTTGCCGGTTCTAATATATTATGAAGCCCTGTTGTTCCCATGGCACCGCCTACGTAGGCAATATCTGCATAACTGTAGATTTTAGTAAGCATCCCAATGTTATCGATAAACAAGACCGATGATTTTTCGATTAGTACAATGTCTTCTGGTGTTTTTACAGTCGCTTCCGGCGTGATTTCTGAATAGAGTACACTCAATTTTTTCAGCTTCTTTCGAAATGTCTCAATTTTAGAGGCGTCAATTTTGTGTGGCGCAATGATGAATTTGATATTTTCTGAAGCGTTATTAATAAATTTAAGCAGCACTGCTTCATCTTCCGGCCAGGTACTTCCGCAAACTATACAAATAGAATTGCTTTTGAAATTTTCAACCAACTCGAGAGTATTATTCCGCTCGATCTGATGAGATACCCTGTCGAATCTGGTGTCTCCACTTATAGTCACATTATTAATATTAATTTCTTGTAATAATGCTTTAGAAGATGCATCCTGAACAAAGAAATGATCTATGGTACGTAATGCCTTCCGCATAAAACCTCCTAATGGCTTAAAGAAAATCTGTTTTTCCCGAAACAGACCCGATACTAAAAGAGTTGGGATTTTATTTTTTTGTAATTCGAAAAGATAATTTGGCCAGAATTCATATTTCACAAAAATTACTAGCGACGGATGTACAATTTCAACAAACTTCGAAGCATTACCTGGAGTATCTAACGGAAGATATATCACCAAATCGGCTATGGGAGATTTTTTTTTGATTTCATAGCCGGAGGGGGAGAAAAATGAAACTACGATTTTGTATTGGGGGAATTTTGCTTTAAACGCTTCCATAATTGGGAAGCCTTGTTCAAACTCACCCAATGAGGCACAATGAAACCAAACGGTTTTATCGGTTGATTTCAGACTATTGCTCAAAGTTTCGAAAACAACCTTTCTTCCGATAACAAATTTCTTAAGCTTCTTGCTGAAGAATTGTGCTACCCATAAATAAAATGATGCTAAGTAGGTTAGAAGTGAATAAATCGTTCGCATAAGTTGCTAAAATACCAAATTTCAGTTCCATTTCTAGAAATCAATAACAATTCTCAAAAGAAAGGGAATATTAACTAGAACAAATTACGAATCCATAATTTACATTGTCTGCCGTTGTCAATTTTCGTAGATTTACACTACTAAATTTACAATTTTCAAGACTCTTATGCGAAAAATTCAAATGGTCGATCTTAAAGGCCAATACGAACATATAAAAGATAGAGTAAACGCATCTGTGTTAGATGTAATAGAATCTACTGCTTTTATAAATGGCCCCGAAGTTCATCAATTTCAAAAGGAACTGGAAGAATATCTGGGTGTAAAACACGTAATTCCGTGCGCTAATGGTACCGACGCATTACAAATTGCAATGATGGGATTAGGGCTTCAGCCGGGGGATGAGGTAATTACTGCCGATTTTACCTTCGCCGCAACTGTTGAAGTAATTGCACTTTTACAACTTACTCCGGTTTTGGTAGATGTTGATCCTGTTAATTTTAATATAGATATTGCTGCCATAGAAAAAGCGATAACTCCAAAAACTAAGGCGATTGTACCTGTTCATTTATTCGGGCTTGCCGCTAATATGGAAGAAATAATGAGTCTTGCCAAAAAACATAATCTCTACATCATTGAAGATAATGCGCAGGGGATTGGCTCTGATTACAAGTTTAAAGATGGATCAAAAAAGAAAACCGGGGCCATCGGACATGTCGCTTCAACCTCTTTTTTTCCTTCTAAGAATTTAGGGTGCTACGGCGATGGAGGTGCTATTTTTACTAATGACGACGACTTAGCTCATATTATTCGTGGAATTGTAAATCATGGAATGTACGAACGATATCACCACGATGTGGTTGGTGTAAACTCGCGACTGGATTCTATTCAAGCAACGGTTTTGAGAGCGAAACTCCCACACTTAGATGCTTATAATGAAGCGAGAAGAAACGCTGCAAGAAAATATTCGAAGGCTTTTGAAGGAATCCCAAACATTATTACACCAACAGGGTTTTGCAACGTTGGAAATTCGATTTGCGATACCTGCGATTGCCATGTCTTTCATCAATATACACTTAGAATTATAAATTCTGATAGAGACGCTTTGGTTAGACACTTAAACGATAATGGTATACCGTGTGGCGTGTATTATCCTATTCCTTTACATCTTCAAAAGGCTTATAAAGACTCGAGGTATATCGAGACGGATTTTGTAGTTACTAATCAGCTGGTCAAAGAAGTAATCTCATTACCAATGCATACTGAACTTGATGACGAGCAAATTGATTTTATTACAAAAACAGTTATTGAATTTGTTACTAGATAACGCCAACCAATACTAGAGTTATTATGACTAAAATACTTGTCACTGGGGGATTAGGATATATTGGTTCGCACACTGTGGTTGAATTGCAAAATTCGGGATTTGAAGTAGTTATTATTGATAATCTTTCGAATAGTTCCCTAGATGTATTAGAGAAAATTACAAATATTACATCCAAACCACCTGCTTTTGAGCGATTGGATCTTCGGGTGAAGCAAGATGTGACTGCTTTTTTTGATAAGCATAAGGATATTACAGGAGTAATACATTTTGCTGCCAGCAAAGCTGTGGGTGAAAGCGTGGAGCAGCCTCTACATTATTATGAAAATAATATAAATACCCTTGTCTATTTGCTGCAAGAATGTAAAAACAGAAAGATCAACAATATTATTTTCAGTTCTTCTTGTACTGTTTATGGGGAGCCGGATTCTTTACCCATTACTGAAAATGCTCTTATAAAGTTGGCTACTTCACCTTATGGAAATACTAAACAAATAAGTGAAGAAATTATTCGAGATACCTGTGATGCTTCTAACATATGTTCTATTGCGTTGAGGTACTTTAATCCTATTGGCGCTCACGATTCGGCCGAAATTGGAGAATTGCCGGTGGGAGTACCACAAAACCTGGTGCCATTTATTACACAAACTGCCGCGGGTATTCGTGAAGAATTATCGGTTTTTGGTAATGATTATCCTACTAAAGACGGGAGTTGTATTCGGGATTATATTCATGTAGTGGATTTGGCAAAGGCCCATGTAATCGCACTTCAGAGGCTTTCCACTTCGAATTTAGATTCAAAATTTGAAGTTTTTAATATCGGTACGGGGAGAGGTTGTTCGGTTTTGGAGGTCGTGAACGCCTTCGAAAAGGTAACAAATCAAAGGCTCAACTATAAAGTTGTAGATAGACGCCCGGGAGATGTGGTAGCAGTGTATGCAGATACTCGAAAAGCAAATAATGTGTTGGGATGGAAGGCGGAAAGAACGATGGAGGAGGCACTTTCTTCGGCCTGGAAATGGGAGAAAAAAATACGAGGGATAAACTAGATAGAAAAAATTGAACTACTATGAAATACATTACGCTATTAATCGCTGTATTTGTTTACTTCGGAAGTAACGCTCAGGATATTTATCTG
>CBDUGY010000160.1:0-4308 GCA_965367015.1 uncultured Ulvibacter sp. | reverse complement strand
CGCCAAATCAACCCCATCTAATGAGGTGCCGCTCATTACTCCCAGAACATGATAGCTATTTTGTTTATTCAATTGTTATTAAATTAAAGCTGTAAGGTACTAATGAAGTTTTATCAAACCCAAAAAACTGACAGTAAATACGAGATTCATAGTAAATTCTTGCTACAAATACTCTAATAGAAAATCAGAATTTGCTCTTTTGGAATTTGCTTTTTTAGAAGTACCTTTGCAACTCTTTAACAACAATACTTATCTAAAAATAATATGGATTTTAGCCTTTCCGAAGAGCATTTAATGATTCGCGACGCGGCTCGTGATTTTGCCCGAACCGAATTACTTCCGGGTGTAATTGAACGTGACAACAAACAGGAGTTCCCGAAAGAGCAGGTCAAGAAAATGGCAGAGCTTGGATTTCTTGGAATGATGGTAGATCCTAAATACGGCGGTGGTGGAATGGATACGATTTCTTACGCAATTGTTGTAGAAGAACTGAGTAAAGTTGACGCATCTTGTTCTGTAATCGTATCGGTAAATAATTCGTTAGTTTGTTACGGAATCGAAGCCTTTGGTACCGAAGCACAAAAAGAAAAATATCTAACAAAATTAGCTACCGGTGAATCCATTGGGGCTTTTTGTCTTAGTGAGCCTGAAGCAGGAAGTGATGCAACTTCACAAAGAACAACCGCTATCGACAAAGGTGATCACTATATTCTGAACGGAACCAAAAACTGGATCACTAATGGCGGTTCGGCAGACTATTACTTAGTTATCGCTCAAACTGATAGAGAAAAAAAACACAAAGGAATTAATGCCTTTATAGTCGAAAAAAGCTGGGATGGTTTTGAAGTTGGTCCGAAAGAAGATAAGCTGGGTATTCGCGGAAGTGATACCCACACACTCATTTTCAATGACGTAAAAGTTCCTAAAGAAAATAGAATTGGTGAAGATGGCTTCGGCTTTAAATTTGCAATGAAGACTCTTGCAGGTGGAAGAATAGGAATTGCAGCACAAGCCCTCGGTATTGCTGGTGGAGCATATGATTTAGCACGTGAATACAGTAAAGTGCGTAAGACTTTCGGAACCGAAATCTGTAATCATCAAGCGATCGCATTCAAACTTGCCGATATGCATGTGAGTATTGAAGCAGCACGTCATCTGGTTATGAAAGCTGCATGGGATAAGGATACAGGCAAGAACTACGATATTAGTGGGGCCATGGCAAAATTGTATGCCTCCCAAGTAGCAATGGATGTTTCAGTAGAGGCGGTTCAAGTACACGGGGGTAACGGATTTGTAAAAGAATACCACGTTGAAAGAATGATGCGCGATGCAAAAATCACACAAATTTATGAAGGAACGAGCGAGATTCAGAAGATCGTAATTTCAAGAGGTTTGTTGCGAGACTAAATCGGGCTTCATTTATCCTTATTTAAAATTACTCGACGTTTTGGACACTGAATCTAATCCCGAATACAAAAGATTCTGAGTTACACTTTTACATAAAGAAATCCCATACCAGACCAAACCGAATCACAGCATCGCGATAGGGATGTCCCGGAGCTGAAAAGTATTCATTCTTACTTGCAAATACTGTATTAAAATGTTCCCATTTTATAAAGATTCTGGTTTGTCTAACTTTAGCATTAAAGAAAAGATCAAACATTGGAAAGCCTCCCAATTCCTGCTCATTTTGAACGTAGAATTCGGCTAAAACAGGATCGTAGCCATTCATATTGTATTTTGTAAAATACTTGAAATTAACACCCATTTGTAAATAAAGGGCGCGTTTAAACCAATGATCCTGATAGTATAATGAATTGCGCGTGACAATTTGTGGCACATTAAAAACCGATTCCCCGCTAACCACTTGTTGATACATTACAGTATTCATTAATGCGAATTGCCCGTATCGAAACTCTTTTTCTGCTTTTATTTTCAGGTAATCTACTCGAGCTCCAAATTGTTGTGGTGTTGGGCTTAAATCTTCGCCTTCAATTGTGAAGTAAGTGTAGTCGTCAATTCCTGTATAACTAATAGAAGCATCTAATAACTTATTTGAAGTGAGATCCAATCGTAATTCCTGTGTCTTCACATTATTAAACTCATTCCTCCAATTATAGTTTACATAATCGCTTTGATAGAGTAAAAAGTTAAAATTGGGAGCCGCAGAATGTATTGAGATAGAGCCTTCAACCTTATTATCCTTGTTCAATGCAAAGGAGGCGCCCGCTTTTAAATAATTTCCATCAAAATCACCTGAAATGTTTATCGCCGCTTTTCCGAAGAGATTAAAACCCCGATACTGCTTTTCATAACTTGCACCCGTTTCCACTATATTTCCTTTCAATCGGTTTGGAATTCTGCCCTCATTTAAAATTAATACCGAATCGTAACCATAGTTATAATCTGTATAGCCAATGAATGCTGAAATCTTTCCGAAGATATTATTATTGAATCGAGCATACCCTTTGGTATTGAAATCCTCCAACTTTACTTTTTCACTCAAATTAGCCGTCTCATAAGAGGGTCCGAAACCCTCAAACGGACTTACTTGTCGGTATTCGTAATTCTTATCCTCATAACTAATAATATTACCAACCGATAAGGTGGTATAATTTGTACTGTCTGCTGCACGTATGAGTTGGTATTCATGATCCAGATAATAACGTAAACCCTCCAGTTTGTTCTCTCCATCTTCGAACAACACCTCAAGTCGGCCACGATCACTAAACTGACTGTCATTATTAATAAACAGTAATAAAGAATCGTCATCTAAGCCGCCATTTTCACGGTTTAAAACATCCTGTGCTGCGAGATGTGCTCGTAAATTATATCGATTATTCTTTGTGTGATAATTGGTTGAAAAGACAAAGTTCCCAGTACTTGCGAGGTTATGCTGATAGCTACCTAAAGAACGAACACCTTTATACGATAAGGAAAAATTAAATTGCTCGGAAGTATTGATAGTAAATAATGCATCTAACTGCTGGCCTTGTTCGAAGGCTGTTTTAAAATAAATTTCGGTAAGGGGTGTAGGAACATTAAAATAATTAATGTCTTCAATTTCATAATAATTTAAATGATGTGACTGAGCGACAAAGAGAGGTTTTAAATTAGTTCTGTCGAATGTATAACCTAAAGAGTTATAGGTATGGCCAACATTATTGAATGGCATTAATTCAAAATCATCGCGCCGCAGATAGTTGAATTTGTATTCTTTCTGAATGCTTAGCGTCGTATCTACATATGTAGTATCACGATTTGCCGAAACAATTTTGTAGAGGTCTATGGGAGGTTTTTCGGCTTTTTGGGTTTTACTATTCGAAGGGTTCGATGGCGAAATAGGCGCAGTTTGCGAAAACAGCGTTAGCGAGAAACACACAAATAGTAATAGCAAAAGGGGGTTCTTCATTAATTCTTTCCTTACATCACAAAATAACAAAATAACAAGCAACTTTCAATCACCAATTTCCAAAGATATTAGAGACGAATACGAATATCCCATTGGCTTTTAGCAATAGGTTTTTGTATTTTGCCTAAACATGTTACTACTTAAAATCAACGAACACTTAATAGAATGCGGAACCGATGAAGCAGGGCGTGGGTGCCTGGCAGGACCGGTTACCGCCGCGGCTGTAATTCTGCCCAGCGATTTTAAGCATCCGTTTTTAACCGATTCTAAACAGCTTTCAGAAAAGAAACGTCTTTTGCTTAAAGAAATTATTGAAACCGAAGCTATTAGTTACGGAGTTTCTCATGTTATGATGGACGAAATAGATCAGGTGAATATTTTAAATGCTTCTATTCTAGGGATGCATCGCGCAATAGATTGCCTCTCACATATGCCACAATTTATAGCAATAGACGGGAATAAATTTAAGCCTTATCAAAAAATCCCGTACGAATGTGTTATTAAAGGAGATGGCAAATATCTGCATATTGCCGCAGCCTCAATCTTAGCAAAAACATATAGAGATGAATTTATGGCAAAGTTGCACGACAAGTATCCGCTGTACAATTGGAAACAAAACAAGGGATATCCAACCTTAGAGCATCGCGAAGCGCTAAAAAAATACGGTCCTACGCCCTATCATAGGAAAAGTTTTAGGCTGTTGCCTCAGCAATTAAAACTAAAATTATAAAGAATTCGGACATAAAATGTAGCCAAAATTCGTAGCGATAATGAGTACTCTAATCTAGAGTTTTAACACAAAAATTCGACTTAATTCGTATTGTTGAAAACAAGTCAATAAACTCTTGGTTCAGACTAATATTTGGCTGTGAAACCTTCTTATTTTTGCAGGTATG
>CBDUGY010000159.1:0-4393 GCA_965367015.1 uncultured Ulvibacter sp. | reverse complement strand
AAATAGATACAAACAAAAAAATCCTGCTCATAATCGAGCAGGATTTTTTGTTGAAAATCATCATGTCTCTATTAGAAATTGAATCCGAGACTAAAAGTAAGATGACTGTTTATTGTATTTACAGATCCGCTATTCGTCAATCCAATATCATAAAGTTGTTGTTTGCGATCTTGTTCAGAACGAGCATAAGCAAGATCCAGGTTGTATCTTCCAAAATTATAGCCGAATCCAAGAGAAAATCCACTCAAGTCACCTACGGTCTCTTCATTTTGATAAGGGCTTTCTTCATATCTCAATCCACCTCTTAAACTTAGTTGATTGATACGATATTCGCCTCCCAACCTAAACGTGGATGCACCTTTTAGACTATTTTCAATGATTGTGTTGGTTTGATCAAAAAAGAAATCGTTATCATAACCGAATTCAATATTCGAATAATCTTTATAAGAATAATCAAAACTTATAAGTCCTTGTTTTCCGAAGATATAAGCGGTGCTGGCAGAAATTTTTCCGGGGGTACGCAATTGATAATTTTCATAAATATTTAAGACCCGGGGATTGATAATCTCCGTAAAGGAAGTCCCGTTTTCAGTTCTTCTGGTTTCTAAATATTGTGTTGTCTCTTCTGAAATATCATACCAGGTAGGAGTGTCGAAAGACAGACCTACTCTAAAAGTCTCAGCGAGTTTAGCGATTCCCCCAATTTGCGCTGAAAATCCAGATCCTAACACAGATAAATTGTTTTCGAACCCAACACGGTTAACTGTACTGCCCGGATTGTTATTACTTTCAAAAAGAAAAGTTCTTTGATTGTAATCGATTGCATGCGAATTTAGGTTTATTCCGAAGTAAAAATTATTCTGAACTTGTGTAGCAAAATTGATTGTAAACTTTCCGTTATATCCGGAGGTGAGATAAGCGTATTCCTGATTAAACGAACCGGGTGCTATGTTAGAAGTATACTGGGTGTTTGAAGGATCATTGTTCACGGGATCAAAGATAAAACCCTGATAACCCAAAAACGCATTTTGAGCTGCAGTCCCTTCGGTTTCCCCTAAATAAGTGTACAGATCCGCTATCGTCTCACCACCTTGCAATTGTAGCAAATCTAGAGGTAGTCCTTGTGCCTGCGCTAAGAAAAATTCAGAAATGGAAGTGTTTCCTGTACCTGTGATGAACAATTCATCATCATAATTGCGAGTTGCATCGTAATTAAGGCCGAGTGTAAACTTTTGAAAGGATGCTTCTTTGTTTGGATTTTCAAAAACAAATACTCCACCTGCCTGATTTAAAGCAACGTCGGTATCAATGCTTCCTGTTTTTGTGTTGAAGTAAGTTGCTTCATTATCTCTGTCAATTACTGAAAAACTTACAATCGCACTAGAATTTAAAAAGACAGCACTCCCGGCCGGGTTAATACCAACGGCCGACATATCCCCACCAAGTGCACCAAACGCACCACTCATCGAGCTAAATCTTGCCGATCCGTTGAGATCGTTATTAGCGTACCGAAGACCATCAGTAATATTTTGAGCGTTCACAACATTCATAGATATGACTGCTATGAGAAAGAATAGAATACTTTTCATATAAATAAATTATAAAAATGTTAGAAATTAATCGTTTCCGCCACCTCTTCGTCCACCACCACTTCGAGATGATCCACTGGAACGAGATCCACCAGAACTCCTAATAGTACCAGAACTTCTTGAACCTGAGGAAGGTCTTGCCGTATTATTTGAACTTCTAGATGGGTTAGTTCTAATTGTATTTGTTCTGCTGCGTGAGCTATTATTATTTCTAATAGTCCTACTGTTATTGGTTTGAGGTCTTGTAGTTTGTGTATTTCGTCTTACAGTATTCGTATTATTTCGGTATACACTATTTGACCTACGCGCAGTATTAGAATTCGCACGTCGTATCCCTTCTGATCTTGAGTAAGAATCTCTTCCAGAATTAAAATTTGTTCTGCTGGCCCTAAGTGCTGTCCTGCCGGGGCTATATCCTACATTCCTTCTACCTCTGTTGTAAGCTATGTTATTATAAACATACCCATGATAATAGTAAGGATTATAATAAGGATTGTAATAGCCATTATAAAAACCTGAATAATAAGGATATCCGTATCCGAAACCGCCATAATAAGGGTAACCCCAACCATAGCCTATGCCAATATAAGGGCCGTACCAATAATTTGTGTATCCCCAACCTGCTCCATACCACCAGTAAGGTCTGTGCCAGTAGCCATAATTCCAACCAGTGTTATAAATGTTTACAGTAACTTGATCGGTATTGCTACCCCAGGCTCCGTAACCTTCAGTATATTCTACTTCCTCGATGATAATATTCCCGTCTGCATCCAAAGTTTCGGTGGTATTATATGCTTCTATGTCGGTAAATATCGCACCGTCTTCAGGTAAATCGGAGTAAGCACCTGCTTTCGCCTTGAAATATTGACCGTAATAGGATTGACTTTCAGTGTTGGTGTCTTCTTCAACTACACTAGTTTCAGTATCGGAAGCGTAGATTCCATCGACATCTCCATATCCATTATTACTGTGTGTTCCACAAGCAGTTAAGAGGATCGCGAAAATCCCCGAGAGTAATACGGATAATCTTTTTCTAATGATGGTATTATTGGTTTGCATAACTACAATTTTTAATTGTTGAACATTATAAATTTAGTTAGTTTTGCCGAGAACTACTAATTATTAACAAAGACACAACATTTGTGCCAAAACACTACTTATGGCGAAGAATTTAACTACTAGGAGCGAGGATTATTCGAAATGGTACAATGAGTTGGTTATTAAAGCCGACTTGGCTGAAAACTCAGGTGTTCGTGGATGTATGGTCATAAAACCATACGGATATGCCATCTGGGAAAAAATGCAGGCAGAGTTAGATAGAATGTTCAAGGAGACAGGGCATCAGAATGCTTACTTTCCTTTGTTTATTCCAAAATCATACTTTTCTAAAGAAGCCAGTCATGTTGATGGTTTCGCCAAAGAATGTGCAGTTGTTACGCATTACCGACTAAAAAATGCTGAAGATGGCAGTGGGATTATAGTAGATCCGGACGCTAAATTAGAGGAGGAACTTATTGTAAGACCTACTTCTGAAACTATTATTTGGGATACTTACCGCAAATGGATTCAATCATATCGAGATCTTCCGTTGCTAATTAATCAATGGGCGAATGTAGTGCGTTGGGAAATGAGAACACGTCTGTTTTTACGTACTGCCGAATTTCTATGGCAGGAAGGTCATACGGCACACGCAACCGAAAAAGAGGCGATTGAAGAAGCAGAGCAAATGATGAATATTTATGCCGATTTTGTAGAAAACTATATGGCTGTGCCTGTAATTAAAGGTACTAAAACTGAAAGTGAACGCTTTGCGGGAGCACTTGAAACCTATTGTATTGAAGCACTAATGCAGGATGGAAAGGCACTTCAAGCCGGTACATCACATTTTCTTGGACAGAATTTTGCAAAGGCATTCGATGTTAAATTCGCTAATAAGGAGGGAAAACAAGATTATGTTTGGGCGACTTCTTGGGGTGTATCCACACGTTTAATGGGTGCACTTGTGATGACACATAGTGATGATAACGGACTAGTATTACCCCCAAAGTTAGCGCCGGATCAGGTTGTTATTGTGCCAATTTACAGAAATGATGAACAGTTCGACGCAGTTAGTGAGGTAGCGAATAAACTTATGAAAGAACTTAGGTCGAAAGGTCTACGGGTTAAGTTTGATAATCGTGATACGCAAAAGCCGGGATGGAAATTTAATGAATATGAGCTAAAGGGTGTTCCTGTTAGAATAGCAATTGGACCGAAAGATATTGAGAATGGTACCTTCGAGGTGGCTCGTAGAGATACTTTGTCTAAAGAAGTGCTTTCAAAAGATGCCATTGTAGAAAAAGTAGTGGGTTTAATGGATGAAATTCAACAGAATCTTTTCAAGAAAGCAGCGAATCACAGGTCAGAACACACTACTACGGTTGAAACATACGATGAGTTTAAACAAGTTTTAAATTCTAAAGGAGGTTTTATCTCGGCACATTGGGATGGAACATCAGAAACAGAGGAGAAAGTCAAAAATGAAACGAAGGCGACTATTCGTTGCATTCCTTTTGAAGGTAAATCGGAAGAAGGACAGTGTATGGTAACCGGAAAACCTTCTGCAGGGAGGGTGCTTTTTGCGAAGGCATATTAAAAATTTTAAAAAAAATTGCTTTCAATTTGTGGCATTAAAAAATAGTTGTATTTTTGCACCCGCCTGAAAGACATAAATTGAAAAGTTGATTGTCGGGCAGGTCCGAATTGAAAAATAAATGGTCCGTTCGTCTAGGGGTTAGGACGCCAGGTTTTCATCCTGGTAACAG
>CBDUGY010000158.1:0-4520 GCA_965367015.1 uncultured Ulvibacter sp. | reverse complement strand
TGTCTATGCCTTTACTATTAAATAAATACTGCATTTCTTCAAAGATTATAGCAGTTACACCTTTCCCCTGGTACTCTGGATCTATTCCAATAAGATAAAAGGCAGCTCGGTCGTTCTTTCGCTGTGCTTGCCATAAATGGTACCATCCGAAAGGAAAAAGCGTACCATTGGCTTTCTTAAGAGCCTTACTGAATGATGGCATAACTATACTAAACGCAATGAGTTTGCCCTCTTTATCTTTTATACATGTAATATAATCAGGATGTATAAAACTGAAGTATTTTTCTTTGTAATAATCTATTTGGTACTGCTGAATGGGAACGAAAGTCTGCAAGGTATTATAAGTACTGTTCAATAAACCGAACATTGCGTCTACATATGGCAGGATCTCTTTTTTATTTTTGAATCGAATAACTGAAAGCTCATAACGTTCTCTAACGATTCTGGAGAATTTTGCAACTTTATCTTTTATTGAGGGTGGAATACTCAACTTATATTCTACCCAAGTCGCTTGCTTTTCAAAACCTAATTTCTCAAAATGTTCTGCATAATAAGGATGATGATACCATGTGATCATTGTATTTAACTCATCGAATCCTTTGGTTAGTATTCCCGCCTTCTCCATGTTTGAAAATCCAACGGGACCCTCTGCATACTCAAGGTCGTTGGCTCTTCCTATTTCATATACCTTCTCAAGTAATGTTTTCGTCACCTCGATATCATCAATCATGTCGAGCCACCCAAACCGCACTTTTTTCTTCCCGATCTCTTCAATTTCCAGTCGGTTAATAATAACGGCGATTCGTCCAACTATCTTTCCGTCTTTATAGGCAAGGAAATAAGTAGATTCTGCATTTTTAAATACCGGGTTCTTAGACTCATCTAAGGTCTCCATCTCATCTTTAATCAATGGTGGCACCCAATATTTACTATTTTTATAGAGATGAAACGGGAACGTTACGAACTGTTTTAACTCTTTCTGGTTGGTTACTTTCTTTGTTGTGATCATAAACTAAATACGCTATAGTTCTCCACCATCTCCGCCATCATCTTCAAATCCATCTTTTCGCTTTTTACTTTTGTTTTTTTCTTTAATCTCTTTTCCATCATCCTTAGCACCTTTTTTCTTTTTCTTCCTCGCTTCACGTCCCGCTTTACCTTTTTCTTCAATAAATTCGTCCTTGCTGTGCATATCGAAGCGATACGCTACACCAACTCTTCCATAGAGACGACTGGGAGTATCTTTGAAATTTAGTACAACAGACGCATCAACATGAAAATCTTTATTTATGAGCATGGCAGCCCCACCTCTGAATATTTGATCGGCATAAAAATCACTCTTTATTCCCTGATTTTCAACAAAAACTGAAAAATAATCGGTTACAGAATGAGTGAGCGTTAAAATATACCCATAGGATGGATTGTCTGTAGTAACTCTATCAACAATGATGTTGGTCACAAAAACAAAACCTCCAACCCAATTATTCTGGGTCGAAAGTACGAATTTCGGACTAATTGTGGTCTCCATTTCAGGAGTAAATGGATTATCGGCAAAATCAAAATTAGCTCCCGCATAAAAAGAGATTGCGGGTATCAGGTCTGCCCACTGAAATTTAAAATTAGCCTTCCAACTATATAGATTGGGCCCTTCTAATTCTCTCTTTCTATATGGATCGAAGAATAAATATTTAGCTCCTAGAGTATTACTTCTAAAATTACTGAATTTATACTCGAAAGGAATCGCCCCGCGACTATCGGTAACTGTGTTAGATTGAAATTCACCAATTAAACTTACTTCCAGTTCCTCTTTCCAAAAACCATAACGCAAAGCATAGTCTATTGCGAACGCACTTGTTTCAGTTTCTAATAACCGATGCTCTTCATTACCCAAACCAAAACCCGCTTCGAGCTGTAAAACATTAGTACCCACCGAAAACGCCCCTTGTGAAACGCCGGGCCGATTGGTATTTATCATGTCGGTGTATTGAGCCGAAACATATGTGAAAGTGAAGAATAGTAATGTTAGGGAGACAAAAGTTTTAATTCGCATATGAATTCGGTTTAGATCAAAGATATAAGATTTTATCATTTATTTAATAGTTGATTTTCTTCTTTTTATTCATCAATTAGTACTTTTGAAAAAGATTCTAATCACTATGATGACTTTTCTAAAAACGATATTAATCATTCTTCTGGTATATTTTGGACTGAAGTTTTTGATTAAACTCGTTACCCCATACCTAATGCGTTATATTGCCAAGAAGGCCGGGCAAAAATTTGAACAAGCCTTTGGTACGAACCCAAATGAGAATCCACGGACGAATGAAGGTGATATTACCATAGATAAAATGCCTTCCAAAAACAAACGATCCCAAAACACTGTTGGGGAATATGTCGATTACGAAGAAGTAGAGTAATTTTTATTTCCCGCTTCTGCTAATGCTTTCTAAGGTATTTTTTATAATTTCCCCAAGTCATAATTCATAGAATTCACATGCAACACACTTTCAAGAAATTTCTTCCTCATTTGGTTGTTTTACTGTTATTTGTAATTGCTTCGATCTCCTATTTTAGCCCTGTATTGCAAGGGAAGCAGATTTTCCAGAGTGATATCGCACAGCATAATGGAATGGCCAAACAACTTCGGGATTATCGCAAAGAAACAGGCGAAGAAACCTATTGGACCGACGCTGCCTTTGGAGGTATGCCCACTTATCAGCTGGGTGCGAAGTATCCTCATAACTATATCAAAAGTCTTGATCTCACATTACGTTTTCTTCCAAGACCGGCCGACTACCTTTTCCTTTATTTTATAGGGATGTATATCCTTTTTTTAGTATTGAAAGTCGATTATAAACTTGCCTTGCTCGGTGCATTGGCATTTGGATTTTCTACCTATTTAATAATAATATTAGGTGTAGGCCACAATGCCAAAGCGCACGCCATCGCATATATGCCGCTTGTTTTAAGCGGAATAATATTAACATTCCGCGGCAAGTATTTTTACGGTTTTATTCTCACAACTATTGCCATGGCATTGGAGTTGGTATCGAATCACTTTCAGATGACCTACTATTTACTATTTGTGGTAGTATGTATTGGGGTTGCTTATTTAATCGATGCCTACAGAAAAAAAATGCTTCCACATTTTTTTAAGGCTATCGCGATAATGGTCGCCGGGGTATTAGTCGCCATAGGCCTTAATGCTACCAACATAATGGCGACCAAAGAATATGCCGATGCTTCTACAAGGGGTAAGAGTGAATTAACCATCAACCCCGACGGCACTCCTAAAGAAGCTGCAAATGGTCTCAATTACGATTATATCACCGAATATAGCTACGGAAAGCTGGAAAGTTTTAATTTATTGATTCCGCGGTTTATGGGCGGTGGCTCGGGAGAAGGATTTCCACAAGATTCTGAAACTGTAGATGAACTTCTGAAAATGGGTGCGCCACCCCAGGAATTAAATAATTTATTGAATCAACTACCTATTTACTGGGGGGAACAACCAATTGTTGCAGCTCCGGCTTATGTGGGTGCTATCATTATATTTCTCGCTGTGCTGGCTCTGTTTCTCGTGCGAGGTAGACTCAAATGGTGGATCAGTGCGGCATTCCTCCTGAGTTTATTCTTGTCCTGGGGAAAGAATTTTAGTTTTTTAACCGAATTCTTCATCGATTACGTCCCGTTATATGATAAGTTTCGGGCTGTGTCCTCAAT
Organism: uncultured Ulvibacter sp.; assembly: GCA_965367015.1. Taxonomy (GTDB): domain Bacteria; phylum Bacteroidota; class Bacteroidia; order Flavobacteriales; family Flavobacteriaceae; genus CAXBES01. Next base: position 797 of record CBDUGY010000158.1, on the reverse strand, counting down.
TCAGGTGATTATAGAACTGGTGCTTCCAATTCTCGCAATTGTTGGATTACATCAATACTTTAATAAATTTATTAAAGTGGATGAAAAGAAAAAAGCATTGCTGTACGCCACAGGAATTGTAGGCGGACTCACTTTAATCTTTGTATTATTCAAGTCGGCACTGTTCGATTTTGTTGGACCATACGATTATGCGATTAGAGAAGAGCTGGGAACCCCTTTGGTAGAGGCGATGAAAGAAGATAGAAAAAGCGTATTTACCACCGATGCAATTCGTTCGTTGATACTAATTTTATTATCTGCTGCTACACTATGGTTCCTTTTGAAAGAAAAACTGAAAGAAACTGCTGCCATCTTAATTTTAGGGGTTTTAATTATTTTCGACCTGGTAGGAGTCGACAAGCGCTATGTGAATAACGATGACTTTGTAACAGCGAGAACCATGGATCAACCTTTCCAGAAACATGGAGCAGATTTACAGATTCTTGAAGATGACAGCCACTTTAGAGTGTTCGACGCGGCCAACTCGGCATTCAACAGTGGGCAGGCGAGTTATTATCACAATTCCCTGGGAGGCTACCATGCCGCCAAACCCGGCAGAATTCAAGAAATCTATGATTTTTATATAAGTCAGGGTGATATCGGCATTCTGAATATGATGAATGTAAAATACATTATTACCCAAGGTAAGAATGGTGGCCCTGTTGCACAGCGAAACCCTTATGCAAATGGAAATGCTTGGTTTGTCGAAAATGTAATTCCGGCGGAAACAGCCAATGATGAAATGCGATTGCTCGACA
>CBDUGY010000157.1:0-4568 GCA_965367015.1 uncultured Ulvibacter sp. | reverse complement strand
AATTAATTGTTGCCGGAACTAACTCTGTTACATCAAATTCTCGTTACGGAGATTACTCTCAACTTACAAGAGATCCGGCAGACGATTTAACATTTTGGTTTACAGGAGAGTATTCTGGAGAGCCTAGAAAGACACGAATTGCATCCTTTAAGATATCGTCTACATTATCGGTTGATGAACTCGATTTGAAGAATACGGAGTTGGTTATCTCTTCCTTAGATCAAAGAATTTTTAAATTGGCATTAAACAACAATACTACGAGTGATATTTTGCGTTTATCGGTCTACGATGTTTTGGGGAAGAAGGTGTTTTCTGATCAGGTTGAGAAAAATACTGAGTCTGGTTATTCGTATGGGTTAGACATGAATTTTGCGACAACGGGTGTCTACATTGTAGAAATAGGTAATGCAAAAACAAAATTACGTAAAAAGATAGTTGTAAAATAACATGAAAATTTGCGCCGTGAATAATTATTTGCGGCGCAGATTTTAATTAACATAACTTCAATAAATTAATTTTGAAATGACCGTAATTATAAAAATAACTTCAATGTTTATTTTGCTTTTTGTAATATCATGTGGTAATTCCGTGAAAAAATTAGAAAACAACAATGTAGAAATGATTGCAGACGGATACATTAAAGGAACTATCTTGTTTTCAGATATAGAAGGAGATTGTGCGTACACTATACAGGTGGAAGACAATAAGAAATTATTACTTGATCCTATTAACCTTGATGAGAATTTTATGAAAAATCAGAAAAAAATATGGTTTAAGTACACTCCGTTAAAAATGAAGAACCGATGTGACAAAGCTAACCCCATAAGTTTGATCGATACGAAAAAAAGGTCATAAATATAGTTTAATCATGTTTCAATTTTCATAAGCCTCTAACGAGGCTTTTTTATTAATTAAAAATTTGTCTGCAACATGAAATTTAATTACAACCATAACATGTCAGGACGCAGGTGGAGCTTAATTACGCAGTAAGGTTAATAGTTTAGAAATTAATTAGCAGGATGTGCTTCCTCCTTTCTTCGAACTGACTTACGGATACCAACTATAACAGGTCTGGACGCTAATTTTCTAAATTTTGTGTAGAAAAATCTACAAAATTTAGAAAATTACCACCGCCAAAATCGGCGGTCTTGTAGTTTATTTCTTTTTGCCAGCCTCAATAGATCAAGACGCTAAATTCTAAGTATTTTGTGTTTTCAACTTACAAAATCCTTAGAATTAACACCTCCATGATCGGTGGCTGAAATGAATATTGTGAGTTGAATCTTGAGTGTTGAATATTATTTTACCATCCTCCGGAAGCACCACCGCCGCCGAAGCCTCCTCCGCCAAAGCCACCGCCGAAGCCGCCGCCTCCGCCGCCGCCGAAGCTTCCGCCTCCGCCTCCGAAGCCACCGGTTCTCCCCATACTGCTTAAAATGATAATATCCAGAAGACTTGAACCTCTCCTCTTACCTCCTTTTCCGCCTCGACCACTTTTTTTGGAAGCAAGAGCAATAATAATGATGATAAAAATAATGATGGATATCAAAGAGCTGTAATTGTTAGAATTATCTTCTTTGAAATCTCGTTCCTCTTTAAATTCTCCATTGAGTGCAGCAAACACAGCATCGGCACCTTTATCAAGTCCGTTATAATAAGAACCGGCTTTAAACTCAGGTATCATTATACGGTTTATGATACGCTCAGCCATCAAATCGGTGATTCTGTATTCTATTCCGTAGCCCGTATTGATGTCGATCTTCCTGTCGTCTTTAGCAAGAGTAATTAAAATACCATTGTCCTCATCGGCTTGACCTATTCCCCATTTTTGCCCCCATTTTGCCCCTAAGAAAGAGATATCCTCTCCTTTTGTTGTGCTAATTATAACAACCACTATTTGAGTAGAGGTAGAGTCGGCATAACGAATAAGCTTATTCTCTAAAGATACTTTTTGATTTGCCGATAGTAAATTGATGTAGTCGTAAACCGAAGTTTGAATCTTTGGTTTTTCAGGAATTTCGAACTGAGCATTACTCCTTTCAGAAAAGAGAAGTGCTAAGAACAGGGTGATTAACAGACTATATTTTGAAAAAAGTTTGAGCAAGTTTAAATCGATTTAATGGTTAGGCTGTGTTCTTTCACAAAAGTTACAGTCGATGATGTGAACTCTCACCGAAAACTGCTAACTTCTTTAACCCACAGAGATCTCGTCTGGAAGCTCATTAGCATCTCCTTTTTTATACGGGAAATGCTTTTTAAGTTGCTCGCCTGCTTTTAAAATTCCATCGACTAGACCTTGTTTAGTATTTCCTTTTTTAAATTGCGAAATGATGGCATCCTTTGTACTTTCCCAAAAATTTGGAGCCACTACATCATTAATGCCACTATCTCCCAGGATCACCATTGTTTTATCTTCAACGGCAACATATATGAGCACGCCATTACTCTGCTTTGTATTATTCATATGAAGGAAATCAAATACCTCGGCAGCTCTATCAAATACATCGATAGCACTGTGAGCTTCTAAATGAACCCGTATCTCTCCCGAGGTATTTTGCTCGGCGATGCGAATAGCTTCCACCACTGCAGCTTCTTCTTCCTGCGTTAAAAAATCTTCAACTTTAGACATAGCTTTTAGTTTCCGAAATCGAATTCAACATCGGGTGCATTTTCACTGCCTGCATCTGCTTTGAAGTAAATCTTCTCATCAAAACCTAAAATGCCGGCTGCTAAATTGGTTGGAAACTTTTTTATTTCTGTGTTAAACTCCCGAGCTGTATCATTGAAACGATTACGTTCAACGTTTATGCGGTTTTCGGTGCGTTCCAATTCATTGATCAGCTCCTTAAAGTTTTCATTCGCTTTTAAATCGGGATATCGCTCAAATACAGCTAAAAGTCTTGACAAAGCAGAGGTGAGTCCCGACTGTGCCTGTTGAAATTGTTGTAATTGTTCAGGAGTAATATTCGACGGATCAATCTGAATGGATGTAGCCTTACTTCTTGCTTCCGTAACTTTTATCAAAGTTTCTTGTTCAAATTCGGCATAACCTTTTGCTGTATTCACAATATTCGGAATAAGATCTGCTCTCCGTTGATAAGAACTTTCTACATTACCCCATTGGGCAGAGACACTTTCTTCCAAGGGGACCAGTTGATTGTTCACTTTAGCGAACCATGCACCTATGATGACAACAAGTGCAATAATAATTATTAAGGGAATAAGCCATTTTTTCATGTTGAGGTTTTTTTAAAGGTGATCTTTTATTTTAAGCAATTCGGCTTTCACTGTTTCCAATTTACGAATAATCTCAAATCGTTCGAGTGTTTTATGTTTGTTTTCTTTAAGGTGTGTTTTTGCACCTTCCAGGGTAAAGCCACGTTCCTTTACCAGATGGTAAATGAGCTCGAGGTTTTTAATATCTTTTGGAGTGAATTTTCGGTTACCCTTAGCATTTTTCTTTGGTTTTAATACATCAAACTCTTTCTCCCAAAAGCGTATAAGCGATGTATTCACATCGAAGGCTGAGGCTACCTCGCCAATGCCATAATACAATTTTTCGGGTAGTTCTATATGCATTAGTCAAGAGATTGGTTTTCTTGTTGAGACTTCTTCAATATATCAGCAAATTCTTCCGGTGTCAAGTTTCCGTAGTAGAAATTTATCGGATTAATACGTTCATTATCTTTAAAAATCTCATAATGCAGGTGAGGAGCTTCCGAGCGTCCAGTACTTCCCACAAAACCTATAAGATCGCCACGTTTTACACGTTGTCCGGGGCGAACATTGTATTTATAAAGGTGAGCGTATAAGCTTTCGTAACCGTATCCATGATCTATACGAATATGATTTCCATATCCCGACGCACTGTTATCTGCTCTGGTTACGCGTCCGTCGCCTGCGGCATACACCGGAGTGCCTCGAGCAGCGGTAAAATCCATTCCGAAGTGAAATTTACGCGCCTTTGTGAAGGGATCAGTCCTATAGCCATAACCTGAGGCCATTCGGGTAAGATCTTCATTATTTACCGGTTGAATTGCCGGTATCGCTGCTAATAATTTTTCTTTTTCCTCGGCAAGAATTGCAATTTCATCCAGTGATTTCGATTGAACAACTATCTGTTTCGTAAGGATATCAAGTCGTTGGCTTGCCGATACTATTAATTTTGAATTGTCGAACCCTTCGAGGTCTTTGTACCTGTTAACCCCACCAAAACCAGCTCTACGCTGTTCCATCGGGATGGGATTTGCTTCAAAGTAAATTCTATACAGGTTATTGTCACGTTCTTCTATTTCCGCTAAAACGTTTTGAGCCTGATCCATCTTTTTATTCAAAAGATCAAACTGAAGTTCCATATTCGCCAGTTCTCGCTTTAATGCTTTTTCTTTGGGAGTTTCAACATATGGTAGGTTCAGGTAGACTACCAAGAGTAAAAAACCGCTCAATACAATACCCAGAAGACTAAGGAGAAAAATACCAAGCTTTCTTCCTTTCTTTTTTTCAATTTTACTTGAATCAATTTGAGTAATAATATCACCTTGTGTAATTCCTGCTTCTTTAGCGCCAGA
>CBDUGY010000156.1:0-4632 GCA_965367015.1 uncultured Ulvibacter sp. | reverse complement strand
ATAGCTCGTAGATAGAGTTAAAAAAATCACTATAAACCTTTTCCTGCTTACCTTGCTGCCACTCTTCAACCGAGCAAAAATGCTCCAAGCCACCAATACAGGTGATAGCATCAAAAGTGCCGAAATCTGAAGGTTGTATGTACCTACAGTCTCTCACCAGGACATTATAACCATTCTTCTGGCAGGCATCAGCCTGTCCCTGAGATAGTGTTAATCCAATGCTCTCAGCACCTCTTTCTTGCACAATATATCGTGTAAAGGGAGCCCAGCCACAGGCCATATCCAATACTTTACTTCCCGCAGTGATGTTGAGACTATCAGCAATAAATTCATGTTTGGCATTTTGAGCTTCCTCTAATGTCATGGAAAATTCGCCATCGTATTTAGCGCCACTGTAATCACCGGTTTCTCCCATGCTCAATCGAAATATTTCATCGATTGTGGTATAGGTAAAATCCAAATCTTTTTGCTCTGCCATTTTGCTCTTCTGAATTAATTAGCGGACAACCGCGTAATTTTATCAAGGTAGTGAAATTTGTTGTGGATCATGCTTCGTGATTAGCCTCATCTCTATCGAGTTTCAGTATAATTAATTCATATCTTTGAGAAAACATAACTTCAACTAATGAAAAATATAGTCTACCTCACACTTTTTGCGTTCTTGCTTATTTCTTGTAAAAACGAACAAAATTCGAATGAAAACAATTATGATTCTGAAGATAAAACCGTGGTCTTCGATGGGATAACTGCTTCAATTAAGCCCGGTGATGATTTTTTTAACCACGTTAATAAAACCTGGTTCGACAATGCTGTAATCGCTGAAGACCAAGTAGGGGTAGGGTCTTATCGTTTTTTGAATATTCCGCAGCAAGAACTACTTAAAAGTATTTTAGAAGAAGTTTCTAACGCTGAAAACATAAAAGGAAGTATCGAACAGCAGGTAGGAGATTTCTATGCTTCAGGTATGGACACTGTGGGTATTAACGATCGAGGGCTAACCCCAATAGCTCCAATTTTAAAAAGAATAGATGCAATTCCCGATGTTCCTTCAATGATGACTTTCGTTGCTAATCAGATTAAATCTGGAGATTATTCTATGATTTATCCATACATATCACCCGATCAGAAAAACAGTTCCTTAAATATCTTGCACTTTACGCAGGCCGGATTGGGCTTGCCCGATCGTGATTATTATTTTTCTGAAGAGCCTTCAGTAAAGAAGATCCAAGAAGCTTATAAAATTTATCTTACTACACTATTTACTCTGGTAGGAGATGATAACGCAAAAGATAGGGCACATACGGTATATGAAATTGAAAAACAATTGGCTAAGTCTCATAAAACGAGAGTTGAAAGAAGAATTATAACAGAGAACTACCATAAACTTTCTGTGACTCATTTAAATAAAACACAGCCAAATATTGGTTGGCGATCCTTGTTAGAAAACTTAGAAGCTAATGTGGACTCAGTGGATATAGGGCAACCGGCTTATTACAAGACACTCAATTCTATGCTAATTTCGGTACCTTTAAAAGATTGGAAGCTTTATTTAAAAGCAAATTCTATTGGATCTCACGACGATATTCTAAGCAAACCTTTTCAAGATGCAGCATTCGAATATTCTAAAGTATTATCCGGCCAGTCTGAACAACAGCCCAGGGCAAAATTAATGACACGTCGGGTAGACCAGCAAATTGGTTTTGCACTCGGACAATTATATGTAAAGCGTTACTTTAATGAAGATGCAAAGAAACGGGCATTGGCGCTGGTTAACAATTTCCAGAAGACCTTAGAAAAGCGAATTGAGCAACTTGATTGGATGAGCGATAGTACCAAGGTGAAAGCTAAAGACAAGCTCTATGCGATCAGCAAAAAAATTGGATATCCGGATGTATGGAGAACGTACGATGTTGAAATAGATAGAGGTAAATTTTTCGAAAATGTGGTGGCCCTTCGTGAAAATGAGTATAAGTATAAATTAGCCCAATTGAACAAGGCGCCAAACAGGGATGAATGGTATACGACACCTTCTACCGTAACTGCCTATTACAATCCTTCGATAAATGAAATTGTATTTCCTGCAGGTATTTTACAATCCCCTTACTTCGACCTCTATGCCGATGATGCGGTGAATTACGGCGGAATCGGGATGGTAATCGGACATGAATTTACGCATGCATTCGATGATCAAGGGGCGCAATACGATAAAAATGGAAATGTGTCTAATTGGTGGACTGAAGAGGATTACACAAAATTTAAGGCGAAAACACAACAAATCGTCGACCAGTATAGTGAATTTACTGTCTTAGATAGTGTGCATCTGAAAGGAGCTTTAACCGTAGGTGAAAATACTGCCGATAATGGCGGAATTGCGATCGCCTATGATGCCTTTAAACTAACTGAACAAGGAAAAGATACTATCAAAATTGGGGGTTATACTCCAGACCAGCGATTCTTCCTTTCTATTGCCCGAATTTGGCGTGTTAAAATGCGGGATGAATTTTTACGAAATTATGTAACTACAGATCCACATTCCCCACCAATGTGGCGCGTGAATGGTCCTTTAATGAATTTTTCACCGTTCTATGAAGCATTCGATGTAAAAGAAGGGGAAGCTAATTATAAAAGCGAGGAAGAACGAATTAGAATTTGGTAACTTTTCGGTAATATTTTCAATAAGAATGACTTATCTTTAAAAGGGAATCTAACTAACACATATTTTCTTTTCAATCAACCTTAATCAAGATAAAAAATGGACGTTAAAAGTGTAAAAGCATTCGGTACAAATTCGGCTGAAACCGAATTAAAACAAATGAAAATCGATCGCAGAGAGGTTACTGCAAAAGATGTAGAAATCGATATTCACTTTTGTGGTGTCTGTCATTCAGATTTGCATTTCGCGCGTAATGACTGGGGTATGACACAATATCCTGTAGTCCCAGGACATGAAATTGTAGGAAAAGTGACAAAAGTAGGGTCTGAAACCACAAAATATAAAGTCGGCGATTTGGTTGCTGTAGGATGTTTGGTAGATTCATGTCAAAGCTGTAAAAATTGTAAAGCCGATCTCGAGCAATATTGTCCGGAATGGGTTGGAACTTATGGCGGATACGACAAACATTTAGATACAAACACCCATGGAGGATACTCAGAAACTATTGTAGTAAATGAAGAATTCGTACTTCGGGTACCTGAAAACCTGGATCAAGCCGGGATAGCACCGGTATTATGTGCGGGGATCACCACTTGGTCTCCATTGCGACACTGGAATGTTGGTAAAGATAGCAAGGTGGCTGTTGTAGGTCTTGGTGGATTGGGACATATGGCTATTAAACTTGCGCATGCACTTGGAGCACATGTTACTTTATTTTCAAGATCAACCAATAAAATTCAGGATGCAAAAGCCCTTGGCGCAGACGAAGTGATTATTTCTACAGACGAGGCTCAAATGGAAAAAGCAATGGGTCGCTTCGATTTAATAGTAGATACTGTTCCTTACGCTCATGATTTAAATCCGTATGTCGGTACCCTAACTACAAATGGCACATTGGTAGTTGTTGGTTATTTAGGGCCATTAGACCCAATGCTGGTGACAGTTCCAATGATCATGGGACGCAAGTCGGTCGCAGGTTCTTTAATTGGTGGCATAGCCGAAACTCAGGAGTTATTAGATTTCTGCGGAAAACATAACATTATATCAGATGTCGAGGTGATTGAAATACAAGATATTAATAATGCTTATGAACGGATGCTAAAGAGCGATGTGAAATACCGCTTTGTAATTGATATGAAATCACTAAAATCATAATTTAAGTAACCACAATATTTTAAAAATGGTAAAAAGAATATTCTAGTTCTTTTTACCATTTTTTTTGATGAATGAATAAGAGATAAAATTTTCTTTATTAATTTTTACTTATAAAATGCTATAATTGAGCAAGTTAATAAAAATATCTTTATAAAAAAGTCGCTATATTTAGTTCTATTTTAAAATATTTAGATACTATGAAGCGCTTCTATATATTAATTTTCGTTCTTTTTCATTTTAATGCCCATAGTCAAACTTTACAGACAGTAAATAGTGTTCATACATTATCTTACGAATTAGAAAATGGAAACATTTATATCTATTTACCAGAAAAAATTGTAGCGAATAAGCCGTTTAGTGGAACGGTTGCAATATATCCAAAGGGTAATTCCACTCGAGAACAATCCAAAAATCTTGAAAAACTTAAAAAAATTAAAATTGCTGCTCTAGGTAAAGAGTTTTTAGCGGGAATTAAAACACTTTCTTTAACAAGTACTGCAAGCGAAGCCGATATTTCACTGAAAACTCCTGCTGGGAAAGTCATAAGCAGTACCCGTGTACAACTAGATCTAAAACCACAACTATCACCGGACACGCCACTGACGCTTCCCGGACATATTGCCAACAGCGTAAATACTTCATTTTATGGCGTTTTTGATGGTAATATCACAAATACCACTGTTAAAGCCAATGGTAAAGCATTAGAGGTTGTAGCCGAATCCCCCGTACAAATCGCTTTAAGACCGGAGAATTTAACAAGCACATCCTCCACAATAGAAATTTCCGACGGGGCCTCTAATTATCAGGGACAATGCAATTCCATT
>CBDUGY010000155.1:0-4703 GCA_965367015.1 uncultured Ulvibacter sp. | reverse complement strand
TAAATTCGTACCAAGCATCCAGATAATCATTTGCAACTACTCCATCGCAACTTCCATTTATACTTTCAGTAGCCTTTCTGGTATCAACTGTATAGGAAGACACGCCGCCGGTAGTCACCGTGATAGGTGTTCGATTAATGCATTCATCGTTAACAATAGTTTCGAAAGCTTGAATATCGAAATCTACTATTCCGGAGAAAATATCTCTATTAGCTACACGCATAATGTAAGTTGTGCTTGCAGATAGGTTATGTATAAAACCATTACCATAGAAACAGGATAATTCTGTTCCGCCACAAGCATCATAAAATGAGATCCCATCTGTACCACCTAAATTGGTTACCCGAATATTTCCATTAACGGGCATTGTAAATTCGTACCATGCATCAAGATAGTTGTTTGCAACATTTCCATCGCAACTAGCATCGGTACTTTCGGTAGCAGTTGTAAGATCAATAGCGTAACTCGAAACAGCGGATGTCGATACGGTAATAGTTGTACGATTTACACACTCGTCATTTGCCGGTTGAGCAAATGTCAATAAAGGCAGTATTCCAAGAAAAATTAAGATGGTTAGTTGTTTCATTCTGAATATTTTAAACAAGATTTATTTTCGACTAAGGGGAGACTCTACCAAAACTAGGGGTTCTGTTATTAATAAGTATCCTTGAAAACTATTAGGAAAGAAAACTACGTGAATTCATAGAGGAATTTTCACACAAAACCCTTCACAAAATTAATCATGAAGGGCAGAAAACTTGGTTAGTTAGATTATTGCTTAGCAATACGTGTTGTATCTAACTGCGCGAAAGGTAGTAATATCATATTCTAATTTAAATACGTGATCCTACGTAAATAATACGTACTACTACTTATAGCTCGTTAATCACATTTTTGTTTAGCAAAACCCAACTAATGAGGGCATTGGCACCACCTTCTAATGAGAGTTTCTGAATCAAATTACTTCGATGTTTTTCAACGGTTCTAATCGAAATGAATAAATTTTCGGCGATCTCCTGATTGGTATATCGTTTGGCAATTTGTTTTAAAATGGTTACTTCTGAAGGAGTTAAAAGTTGTAACTTCTGAAGTTCTTCGGAGGCACTTCTAAGCGTGAGAGATTCAAACGACTTACTAAAATACTCCCCACCTGCAAGTACTTCTGCCATACATTTTTCGATTTCGGAAAAAGGGTCTTCTTTTAAAAGATACCCCTGAATCTGAAGCGATTTAGCTTGCGCAATATATTCTGTTTCTCTGTGGAATGAAAGCACAATAAATTTCGTAGTACTTCCTTTTTCTTTAGCTGTTTTTATAACCTCAAAACCGGTTAAAAACGGCATATCAATATCGAGTAACGCTATATCAGGTGAGTGTGTTAATATTAGTTCTAAAGCTTGCATTCCATTTATTGCCTGCCCCAATACTTCATATTTATTTAAGATGAGCTCGTCGTAAAGCCCACGAAGAAGCATAGGATGATCGTCTGCTATTATTACCGATATGTTCTTGTTATGAATCATAAGATGAAGGAATAATGAGCTGAATTGTAGTTCCTTGGTTAATTCTGCTTTTTATATCTAAAGTGGATTTAATAATCTTGGCTCGCTCCAAAAGAGTTTTCATTCCAAGACTGGCAGTTTTCTTCATATTTTCTGAAAACTCAAAGCCTTTACCATTGTCTTTGATGACCGCCGTTATAGTTTTTCCTTTTGTTTCAATTGTCACGGAAGCTGCCTTCGCTTCTGAATGCTTAACCATATTATTTAAAACTTCCTGCAGTATTCGGTACAAATGCAATGAGGATTCTTTAGAAAGCATATTATCAATTTCTGCTATTTCATTTGTAAAAAAGATATTGGTGTTTGCATCTACCTCATTTATCATCGATTTTATCGCTGCGGTCACACCCAACTTTTCTAATGTGGCAGGGTGTAATCCCCGGGAAATGCTTCTCAGTTCGTCTAAGGTATTGTCGGCAAGTGATTCCATCTCTATATTGCCTGAAGATTTGGTTTGTTTCGTTAATAGCATAAGCTTTTGTCCTACACTATCGTGTAGCTCGCGAGCTACTCGTGTTCGTTCTTCTTCCTGAGCTTTAATAAGATCCTGAGAAAATCCTTCTTGTAATACTTGCCTTCTCCGAGCAGCATTCCTCGAACGAAGCAAAATAACAGTACTAAAAATTGCCAACAGCCCTAAGCCACCAAATAATATCAATTGATTTTGTATTCGATTTTTGGCGTCCAAAAGTGCAATATCCTTTTTTTGAGCTGTAATCTTAGCATCTCTTTTTTCGGTTTCATACAATGTCTGATAGTAAGATAATGCCTTTACTTTCCTGATATCATTAATTGAGTCTTTAAGATTGGTGAATTTTTTGAAATGAACGAATGCTGCCTCATTGTTACCGATCTGTTCATAAACTTTATATAAGAAATGCTCACCTTCCTGAATTTCCTCATAATGAGTGCCGGATTTCTTAATATTAAGGTGTTCCTTTCCTAATTGCAATGCTTTGCCATAGTCCTTTTTAGCAAATGCCAAGTGTTTCCGGGCATCTAAATAGGGTTCGTAATTATTTCCAACAGTATTGCCCGGGGTTTTCTCAAGTTCTTTTAAGTAATATTCTGCTCGCGAAATACTATCCATATTGGCATATGCAATGGAAAGACTAGAGAGCATCATCGCTTCGTAAAAGCTTGCATTATGAGTCTTTTTACTGGCATTATATGCTAATTTCAAGTATTCAACTCGCTCCATTTCGAGGTTTTGTTTCCGGGCGTCGGTAGCGGCATTGTAATAATAAGAGGTTAGATGGCCATTGCTCCCTAATTGTTTTGCAAGAATTATTGCATCATCACGCTCTGCTTCTGCTTCTTTAAAAAAAGCATTCTGACTATAAAGTATGGACAGCGAATTTTTCGCGCCTAAAATATTGAAACTGTCTTTGGTCTCTTGAAAAACCTTGGCTGCTTCCTGTAAAACCTGGGAGGCTTCAGAAAATTTTCCCAGAAAGCTTAAAGTACCACCTTTGTATAGTTTTGCAAGCCCCACATATTTCTTATGATTTCCCTTTACTGCGTTCTCTTCAGCAAGATCATAATAGGTAATGGAAGCCAAATGATCTTCCAGAAAATAATAACTATCGGCCCCTTCCAAATAGAGCTTTGCTAAGGTTTTATAGTTTTTAACTTTATTTATATATTCCAAAGACTCTTCGAATAATCTATTTCCTTCTTTAGGATTTCCTTTTATATTATTCTGAAAATAAATAAGATTTGCTGTTTGCCAGGCCGCAATATTGAAAGAATCAAGTTCGATTGCATAGCGGACCGTTTCTTTTAGGATAGAATCATTTTCGAAAGCAGTATCGTAAGCAATTGTGTTTGACATACTGTCCATCCACTTTAGCTTTTCAGTTTTTTCAGAATGATTAATTTTTTGCTTTAACTGAACAATTATTGCATCTATATTCGATTCCTGCCCGTGAATAGTCAACGAAAAAAGGAATACTATAAAAAGCAGAGTTTGTTTCACGAGGGATGCAGGTTTGTTCCGTAAATATAACTATTTTAGCAAGACAATTATGGCTAAAATTAAAACTACTTTTTTTTGTCAGAACTGCGGCGCTCAGTACGCGAAATGGCAGGGACAATGCACCGCTTGTAAAGAATGGAATACCATTGCTGAAGAAGTTATTCAGAAAGCCGAAAAGCTTAGCTGGAAGCCTTCACAAGGTGGTTCTAAGCGTGTTTCGAAACCCCAAAAAATCAATGAAATTTCAACCACTTCCGAAGCACGATTAAATACCAACAATGAAGAGCTAAATCGAGTTTTGGGTGGCGGCCTCGTACCCGGATCGCTCACACTTCTGGGTGGAGAACCCGGGATCGGGAAAAGCACATTAATGCTTCAGATTGCGTTACAATTGCCGTACAAAACCTTATATGTTTCGGGAGAAGAAAGTGCGCAACAAATTAAAATGCGTGCCGAAAGAATTCATCCAAATTCAGAGAATTGTTACATTCTAACGGAAACAAAAACACAAAATATCTTTAGACAGATATCGGAGGTAGAACCCGATATTCTGGTTATCGATTCCATTCAAACATTACATACAGACCACATTGAAAGCAGTGCAGGAAGTATTTCTCAAATTCGGGAAACTACTACCGAGCTTATAAAATTTGCGAAAGAAACCGACACGCCCGTGATTCTAATTGGTCATATTACCAAAGACGGGAACATTGCCGGACCTAAAATTTTAGAACATATGGTCGATACGGTGCTTCAATTTGAAGGCGATCGCAATCATATTTACCGAATTCTTCGTGCCAATAAAAATCGTTTTGGAAGTACCAACGAGCTCGGTATTTACGAGATGCAAGGCAGCGGATTGCGAGAAGTAAGTAATCCGTCAGAAATACTGATCTCGAAGAACGACGAAGACCTTAGTGGGACGGCCATATCTGCCACACTTGAAGGGATGAGGCCGCTAATGATAGAGATTCAGGCATTGGTGAGCACGGCGGTGTATGGCACCCCGCAACGGAGTGCAACTGGTTACAACGCTAAACGTCTAAATATGATCCTTGCGGTTTTAGAAAAACGCGCCGGATTTAAACTTGGAGCGAAAGATGTATTCCTAAATGTAACCGGAGGAATAACGGTAGACGATACCGCTATCGATCTTGCCGTGG
>CBDUGY010000154.1:0-4726 GCA_965367015.1 uncultured Ulvibacter sp. | reverse complement strand
CGAGTGATTATTGGTTTAGAGTGGAATATACAGAACAAGAAATCACTAAAGACTTTAAAGGACATTTTACCCTAAAACGATAGCTATTAACTATGAATGTTAGAAATATTTACCTCAGCCTACTTTTGTTCGCAACTCAATTTGTATTTTCTCAGGATGGTATTCCTGTTTATGTAGATTATTTTGCAGATAATTTATATATGTTACATCCCTCAATGGCCGGAGCGGCCACCCATAATCAAGTTCGCTTAACCAATAGAAAGCAATGGTTCGATCAAGACGAAGCACCCAATTTAGCTACATTGAGTTTTAATGGAAGACTTGGTGCGCAATCTGGACTTGGTGTAATTGCTTTTACTGATCGGAATGGTTACCATTCAGAAACCGGAGGATATATAACTTATGCCCACCACCTTATGTTTTCGAGGAGTGAAGCCGATTTAAATCAATTGTCTTTTGGGTTAAGTGCAGGGTTGGTTCAGAATAAATTAGACGAGACACAGTTCGATCTCACCGATTTTGATCCGATTATAGCAGGTATTATTCAGAGTAGTTCTTATTTCAATATAGATGTAGGACTTTCGTACAATTTTCTTAATTTCTCATCTCACTTTACAGTAAAGAATCTAATTTTTCAGAATAGAGGATTAAACGATCCAAAATTTGAATCGAATAATCAAAGGCGCTATTTAATTGGTGCTGCTTATGCTATTGGACAGTATGGCGCCACATATAGTTACGAACCTTCTATTTTATTACAGTATGCTGAAAGAACAGGCGAGCAGTCTATAGATGTAAATTTTAAAGCATATCGAGAGATGGATTTCGGGAAATTATGGGCAGGTATTTCGTATCGCCGAAGTTTTGATGGAGCCGAATATTTAGATGGTACTCAGATTTCTAATCAGAAATTACAGTATATATCACCTGTTATTGGTGTAAACTTTAAACAATTTATGTTTGCGTATACCTATTCACATCAAACAGGAAGTGTTAAATTTAACAGTGGTGGCTATCACCAAATAACATTGGGATATGATTTCTTAGGTGGAAGACCTGAACCTTACGATTGTAATTGTCCTGCAATTAATTAATAAAAAAAGCCCTTTAAAAAAGGGCTTTTTTCTTAATTCCAGGTATAATTCTTTTTTTCTGCCTGTTTTTTAATGGCTTTAACCATTACGCTTTCTAAACCGTTGGAAGTTTCAGATTTGTTGTTTGCAAGAAACAGTCGTCTTTTCTCATTTAAGTTTTTGATCTCATTTTGAATACGAGCCCGCTCGTCCCTTTGTTTAGTAACGTAGGCTTTAATTTGTGCTTTAGATTTACCTTTTAAATTATCTGGAAGATCTTCAGTCTTCAATTTATCATAACTAAAATCTTTGTCGGCTTCCGCATCAACCAAATCCCAAGTACTGTTCTTATACAAATGAGAGCCCTTTGAGATAGTTCGGCTAACAGCATTTGCCTTGCTGTATTCGGCTGCATTCTCATCTTGTTCTTCCTGCATTGCAACCTTCTTTCTTCCGTGGCGACCGTAAGGAATATAGGTGTTATTCAATCGGATATTTAATTGAAGAATTATATCATCATAGGGGGAAGCTATGTGTACGGTTTCTTGATTATGATTGATCGCCATATAGTCTCCATAGGCCAATTGAGCACCATCTTTCCATTTGGAAGCAACACCATGTTTATAATCTCCGCAAAATATAGTATTAACAACAATACCTTTTTCTTTCGCATTTGAAGCGGCATCTCTATAGTCAATTTTGCCTTGTGTAAAAGGCTCGTTTCCTGCTATAAAAATCATTTTGAGATCATCTGCGTCATTTCCCCAATCGAGTTTATCAATTGAGTACTGGATAACGGTTCCACAGTATTCACTTCCGCCATTGGTTGAAAGTGAAAATAACTCCTTAGATACCTCGTCAAGGTCTTCCGTAAAAGCAAGTATTTTTCTCACATATCCCTCTCGTTCACTCAGTCCGTCATTTCCGTATTCATATAGGGCAATTTGAAGATCTGGACGCTCGTTCCTGCATTTCGCATAAGAGAGCTCATTTACAATTTCCCAAAGTTGTGCTTTGGCTTGATCAATTAACCCATCCATGCTATTACTGGTATCAAGCAACAAAGCGACTTTAATATAATGCTGTTTATATGGTGCATCTATCGAAAGTCCGGAGCTTAAAGCAATTTCCTTAGATGTATCTGCCTTGCAAGCATAGGTTGAGATAAATATTGTACTTAACAGAATAATTTTTAAGATTTTCATGCTATATAATTTAATTTCACTGTAAACTTAGCCTGAACTTATTTCTAGAAAAAACTACTTTTAGTTAACAGAAGTGGCTGTTTAGTAAACAGGTGATATTATTGAGTGAAGTGTAACTATTGGATGTTTTTTCACATTGATTCTGCATATCGCCATTTTCGAAGTTGCCTTAAAGTGCGTATGTTTACTATTTATTAATTAAATGAAATCATTTGTCTTATATACGCTTCTGTTTTTTGCAATGTGCTTAAATGCTCAGGTAAGAAAAACTGCCGCACCATCCTTTTCTCTAAAGGGTGTAGTTGTGGAAGCTCAAAGTAATAAACCTGTTCCCAAAGTGAATGTGGAAATCAATGGTGGTGGCTACGCGACTACCAATAATGCTGGTGAATTTACCATCCCGGCACGAATAGGTGACGAGCTTATAATTAGAAGCGACGCTTTTAAAACCGTTTATTATACTATTAAAGATCAGCAGAGAATTACACTAAAAGTAGAGAATGCTGATGAGGGGTTGCCCTCAGTTAGTTCCTCCCGACTAAAATCACAAGATATTTTTAAGACTTATATTGATTCTGCTAAGACCTATCTGAAGAGAGATGCCAAGAAAAGTATTGAGTATGTCACTAAAGCCTTAGAAGCAGTTCCCGGAAAAAAGGCAAATAACGCTCAAAACAGTATGGCTTTCGAAACTTTAGGAGATATTAATCTATTTTGGGATCTACAGGACCTCGCGATTGATAATTATAAAAGAAGTCTTTCTGCTGTCGCAAATCTCGATGTAAGGATTAAGCTTGCACAAGCTTTTATGAAGAACAAAAATTATCAAGAGAGCATTTCAGAATTTAATGATCTTTTAAAAGAAAGGCTCTCGAATTATCAAAAAGTACAGGTTTATGAAGGTTTAGGGGATACTTATAGGATAATCAACGACTCCAAACAGAGTGTAAGTAATTATCAAAAAGGTCTTGATATTGCAATAGCTCATAAGATTACTCCTAAGATTACCGATTTGAATTCAAAAATCGGGGAGGCTTATGCGCAAAGTGGTGCGGTTACTGAGGCTGAAACCTACTTTGGGAATTCTCTAATTCTTTCAAAAACTGAAAGTAAGAAAAGAGCAGTTGAAGAGAAAAACAAGGTCGCCGACTTCTACAATCAAAATCAAAATTACGATAAGGAAATCCAGTTACGGGAGGAAACCTTGAATGAAATTGAATCATTGGATGAGGATAGCGTTGGGGAAGATCTGAATAGTCCGTTAACCCCACAGCGACAAAACTATAAGATTGCAAATGCGTTTGTGGGACAGGAAAAATATGAACAAGCAATTCCTTATTTGATAAAGAGTATTGAAGAAGCTGACGATAAAGAGGATCTCTTAGTTCAGAAGGATGCTACCAGAAAATTATCGGAGTTATATCGGGATATAGGAGATTTTGATAAAGCTGCCGAAAGCTATGAACGTTATGCCCTTGTTGTTGATGAATTGTATGTAAAAAAAGAGCAAGAGTTATCGCAAGTTGCACGTTTTAGCAAGGAGATTACGCTGAAACAAAATAGAATAGCGAGCTTAGAGAACGACCGAAAATTAAATGAGAGCAGGTATAAACTGGCATTCGAGAATCAGGCATTAATAGAAAAGAACAATCAGGTTCAAAAATGGATAATAGGATCACTAATATTAATAGCATTGCTTTTATTGTTTACAGCATACACGCAGTATAAAAGTGTAAAGCAACAAAAATATGCGAATAATCAATTGGCTTTGAAGTCACTGCGAACTCAAATGAACCCGCATTTTATTTTCAATGCTTTGAATTCTGTTAACAGCTTTATTGCCAGCAACGATGAACGAGCTGCGAACAAATATCTAACCGAGTTTTCACAATTAATGCGATCGGTATTAGAGAATAGTGAAGAGGATTTTATTCCGTTAGAAAAAGAAATAGAATTGCTACAATTATATGTAAAGTTAGAGCACTTCAGGTTTAAAGATAAATTCGACTACACCATAAACGTTTCAGAAAACCTTAATATTCACGAATTTGTAATTCCACCAATGCTACTTCAGCCATATGTGGAGAATGCTGTTTGGCATGGACTTCGGTACAAAGAAGAGAGAGGCTTACTTGAAATAAATTTTGACCAGGTAGATTCAGAAACTGTAAAAATTACTATTTCCGATAATGGAATAGGTAGAAAGAAATCGAAAGCTTTTAAGACAGAGAATCAGAAGAAACAGAAGTCGAAAGGAATGGGAAACATTCAAAAAAGAATTTCGATTTTAAATGAAATGTATAAAGACAAAGTCGATGTAATGGTAAGCAATGTTTTCGAAAACGAGGAAGGTACCAGGGTTGAGCTAATTTTAAAGAAAGATTGATGAATCTCAAAGCAATTATAGTAGAAGACGAAGAGAATAGCAGAGAAATTTTAAGAAATTAC
>CBDUGY010000153.1:0-4790 GCA_965367015.1 uncultured Ulvibacter sp. | reverse complement strand
ATCTCAATTTCATATTCGAAAGCAGTATCGACCGCAATCTTGGCTTTGCTTGCTTCAGAATCTAAAATTCCCAGGCAAATGCTGTGTTCACTAGATGCTTGGGTAATCAAAATCACATTAATCAGCTGTTGTGACAGAGTTTCGAAGAGTCTCTTCGAAATACCTGGAATTCCAACAATACCCGTACCTTCCAGTGTTAATAATGCAATATTTTCAATATTGCTCAAACCACGCACCGAACCTCCGTTAGCCTCAGTATCTTCAGTAATTAAAGTTCCTTCTTCGGAAGGCGCAAATGTATTTTTAACCAGAATAGGTATCTTCTTTTGCATTACAGGGACTATGGTAGGAGGATATAAGACTTTAGCACCAAAATGCGATAGCTCCATAGCTTCTTGATACGATATGGATTTAATTGCCTTGGCTTGTTTTACGATCTTGGGATTTGCTGTAAACATACCACTAACATCCGTCCAAATTTGTAACTCTGTCGCATTAGTAGCTGCTGCCAATATCGCTGCTGTGAAATCGGAACCTCCGCGGCCTAACGTGGTAATATCTCCATTTACATCGGAAGCAATAAAACCGGGAATAACTGTAATTTTTTCAGTTCGTGTCTTAAAATAACTGATAATGTTGTTATTTGTAACAAATTGATTTACAGAATCTTTATTGTTTCCATTTGAAGTTATTATTAACTCAGTTGCATTTTTCAGTAGAGCATCAAGGTTTGAGATTTTCAGTGCTTCTGCGATCACAATGGAAGAACACAACTCGCCAAAAGCAGCCAAACGTTGAAGGGTACGCTCAGAGAGTTCGTTGATATAAAATACCCCTTTTAATAAATCTTCTAACTGATTGAGATAAGAATGAAGCTGCACTATATGTGTTTCTTCAATTCTTAACTGATGGACAGCATCCAGGTGTCGTAGCTTAATAGAATCGAAGACTGCAATGAATGCCGAATCTTTTTCGGAAGCCAGTCTTCCCGCCTCAATTAATTGATCTGTAATTCCTCCGAAAGCCGAGACTACAATGATCACAGAATCTTCTTTTGAAGCAGCTTCAATTATAGAGATTACTTTTTTTATATTATCTACGTTACCAACAGAGGTACCACCAAACTTTAAGACTTTCATATGTAAACATGCTAAAATGACACAATAGAACTTTTCTTTTCTTAAAAGAAAATAATTATAAACGGACAATATAATTTATTAATTACCCCAAAGGGGTACCTGTAGTAATAGTATTTGTGCCTCCTGAAAGGGAGGAAAATAAGGAAGATATGATATTTAAGATGTTATTTATCATCGGTGTGTTGACGTAAATGTATTATTTTTACTGAAATCATCACAGTAAAAAGCTAATAAATTAAAAAAATTCATTGAAAACGAAGAAATATCCATGAAAATATTCTCTGCAGCGCAACTTCACGAAGCCGATAAACAAACCATTAAAAAACATAAGATAAGTACCATCGACTTAATGGAAAATGCCGGTACACAAATTTTTAATTGGCTCCATCATCGTATGCAGGGAGCTCAAGTTCCCATACATATATTTTGTGGCATAGGTAACAATGGTGGCGACGGTTTGGTAGTTGGAAGGATGCTAATAAATCACGGTTATAATGTAACGATTTATGTTGCGAATTTTACTGATAAACGTTCCAAATGCTTCTTAATTAATTATGATCGTATAAAAGATATCACTAAAAAGTGGCCTATTTTAATGACCTCGGAAGATGATTTCCCGGAAATCAACCCTGAAGATATAATAATAGACGCACTATTCGGAATAGGACTTAACCGACCTCCCGAAGGGTGGGTAAAACAATTAATTATATACCTAAATAATAAAAAGGCTTTTAAACTCGCCATCGATATTCCCAGTGGCCTTAGTGCAAATGAACCTGTTATGGATTTTGATGCCATTTTGAAAGCAAGTCATACATTAACATTTCAAGCGCCCAAGCTGGCGTTCTTTTTGCCAGAAACAGGGAAATTTGTTCCCTATTTCGAAGTATTGGATATTGGGTTAGATCCCGAGTATTTGCATAATACTCAAGCCATTGCTCAACTTATTGGAAAAAAAGAAGCACAGCAATTTTATAGACAAAGAGAAAAATACGATCATAAGGGTACCTTCGGCCATACCTTGATAGTAGCAGGAAGTTTTGGAAAAATAGGAGCTGCTGTGCTTGCCTCTAAAGCAGCATTTAGAATTGGTACAGGGATGGTTACTAGTTTTGTTCCTGAATGCGGATATAACATCGTACAAAGTTCGCTTCCTGAAGCGATGGTCTTAACCGATAAAGAAGACGATCTCATAACAGATATTGAATATAATTTTCAACCTTCGGCTATTGCCGTAGGTATGGGAATTGGCACTAAAACTGAAACAGTAAATGCGCTGCAAGAATTACTAACTAAAACAGAATCGCCCTTGGTGATCGATGCCGATGCATTAAATTGTATTTCTGATAATAAAGATTTACTCAATAGCTTGCCTAAACATGCTATACTAACACCCCATCCGAAAGAATTGGAGAGATTGATCGGAAATTGGAAAAACGATTACGATAAAATTAAAAAGGTCAAAAAATTCTCTAAGAAACACGATGTATTAGTTGTGGTTAAAGGTGCAAATACACTGGTAATATTAGCAGATGCGGTATATATAAATACTACCGGAAATCCCGGTATGGGTACTGCGGGTAGTGGAGACGTGCTTTCCGGAGCAATCGCAGGATTGTTAGCTCAGGGTTACGATCCATTAATGGCCTCAGTATTTGCAGTATATTTACATGGTAGTGCAGGAAACATAGTTTCTCAAGAAAGAAGCTACGAGTCTGTTATGGCGAGTGATATTGCCGATGCTTTGGGGAGTGCATATCTAGCTTTATTTGAACCGGAATTGCCACCGGAAGAAGCCAAATAAAAACCTTTCAGAAGTAGTACAAAGCACTATACCAAAAGGTCGGATTAATTTTAGAAGCTTAAGTTAGATTAATTCTTCCAGCATTTTTTTCAAATCTGGGTCAGAAGGCCGTGGGGCATCTGCTGAAACAATGTTCCCTTGAGGATCAATTATAATAAATCGCGGTATTCCGAGGATACCGTAATCTACTATAAATTGAGATTTCCAATCGTTATCAGCAAAAAGCTGGATTCCACCTAAATCTTTCTCGGCAATCATGGATTTCCAAGTCTCATATTCACTTTTTCTATCGATCGAGATACTGACAAAAGCAACATTCTTTCTGGAAAATTCTTCTTCAATCTTTTTTAAAGCTGGTATTTCCCGAATACAAGGACCACACCATGTTGCCCAAACATCAACATACACATATTTCCCTTTTAAATCGGCAAGGCTGGTTGTTCCCCCTTTGTAATTTTCGTAATTAAAAGCAGGGGAGGGATTTCCCTTGGTGATAGTTTTTAATACATTGTAACGATCGGTGATTCTTGATAGATTCTCTTCATTAGTACTGCTGGCTTTATAGATTTCATATGCCTCCTCAAGATTCTCATCTGGCTTTAAGCCAAATTCTAAAAAATCGCTCATTAATTTGTCCTTAGCATATCCATCCGGTAGGCTCTCATCAACTTTTTTCAAAAACCCGGTAACACCTTCCTCGCCTGCGAGTCGGCTGTAATGAGTGTTTAACATATTTTGATACGCAACAGACTTTCTAAAGGCCGTGGTATCAGTGAAGTTCATATCGCTGATTGGATCGTAAAATTTTTGTGATACAGAAAATTCTTTTTCACCCGTGAGATAGCGATGGTATTCTTCGTAAACTTCTAAATTAGTAGTGTAGCCATATTTGTTTTCCCTGGTTTCGAGCTCTGTGAATGTCTTATTTGAGATTTTACTCGACTTTAAAAGACTGTCGTATTTAGTATTTTGCCTCTTCAGTTCTTCCGAAAATTCTTCTTCAGAAAGGGTGTACATCTTTTCAAAACCCTTGTTATTTTCATCCATAAGAAATTTTGTCGCCAGATAATTGTTTTCTGCAGCCAGTTCACCTCCATAAGCCAATGTTTCATCAAATCGCATAGCGTCTAAATTAACAACCAATGTTTTACCTTTTTCAAGATAAATCGCTGTTCTTTCCCTGTTTATATAAAGTTCATAATACCCATTTTCCTTAATATCGAGGGTATCCCCGAATTTTCCATCGCTACCGATAGGGAGAATTGCTTCAAAATCTTTTCCACTAATAATAGCTTCTTCAGCAACACTATTCTTAATATTTCCATCGAAAATAACATAAGAAGGTTTCACTTCTTCCTTGCACGAAAGTAGCAGGAGTAAAGTGCTAAATACTAATAATTGTTTCATTGGTTTTGGTTTTTACAGTATACAAAAGTAAGAGATATTTAAAGAGTTATATGAAATTAATAAAAGCTTAACAAGATTTTGGTACTTTTGCTTTCCAAGAAGCAAATAAATTTATGCCAGACAATCATTATATTAGTAGTGAAATACTTGATCTTCAACTCATTAAGGATATCACATTTTCTCAAAAAAAATTAGCGCTTTCCGAAGAAGCGACCCTAAATATAAAAAAATCTTACGATTATCTCGCAGGAAAAATTAAGGATAATGATACGCCAATTTATGGAATAAATACCGGATTTGGTTCACTTTGTAATGTAAAAATCTCTTCAGAAAACCTTTCGAAACTTCAAGAAAATCTTGTGATGTCTCATGCTTGTGGTACAGGGGAGTTCGTTCCGAAGCCGATTATAAAACTGATGTTACTACTGAAAATTCAGTCA
>CBDUGY010000152.1:0-4843 GCA_965367015.1 uncultured Ulvibacter sp. | reverse complement strand
TTCCGAAAAACGACGGAGTAAAAGAAAAAAACAATAACTACACAGCATTTATCAATGCGACACTTTATATCACCCCAACACAAGTAGTTAAAAACGCAACATTATTAATACAGCATGGAAAAGTTGTTTCCAGCGGAAAATCTGTTTCAATTCCGGCAAATTCGATAATTATCGATCTTGAAGGAAAACATATTTATCCTTCATTTATAGATCCATATTCAGGTTTTGGAGTTGAAAAACCAAAAAGACAACAAGGTGGTGGAAGATCACCTCAGTATGAAGGCAGTCGCGAAGGGTTCTATTGGAATGATCATATTATGCCTGAAACGAATGCGATAGATGCATTTAAATACGACAAGAAAGATGCTGAAGAATTTCGAAAAGAAGGTTTTGGCGTACTAAATACACATCTTATGGATGGGATAGCGCGCGGAACGGGAGTTTTAGTTGCTTTAAATGACGATGGTGGTGATTCTGAAAGAATCTTAGAAGACAATTCAGCTCAGCATTACTCATTCGACAAGAGTGTTACCAGTCGCCAGTCATACCCTACTTCTCTTATGGGGGCCATGGCTTTACTGCGACAAATGTATATAGACGCCGATTGGTACTCCAAAGGAAATGTTGCGACAAAAGATCGCTCTTTAGAAGCATTGATCGCCAATCGTGATAAAGTTTCAATATTTGAAGCCGGAAGTAAAGACAATAATTTGAGAGCCGATAAAATTGGTGATCAATTCAATATAAATTATGTAATTGTTGGTGGGGGAAATGAATACGAGGCAATTGATGAGATAAAATCAACCAACGCTAAATATATAATACCTGTAGATTTTCCTGAGGCATATGACCTTAGTGATCCTTATATGGCGAGTTATGTTTCTTTAGAAGATATGCGCGAATGGAACCAAGCACCTACAAATTTGAAGGTACTGTCGGATAACGGAATAACCTTTTCACTTACTACTCACAAATTGAAAAAACCTTCCGAATTTAAAGCAAATCTTATGAAAGCCATTACTTATGGCCTTGATAAGACAAAGGCGTTAGAAGCATTGACAACTGTACCTGCTCAACTTCTAAATGCCAGCGATAAAATTGGTTCATTGCAAACCGGACGATATGCGAACTTTTTGATTACATCGGGTGATATATTTGATAAGGATACAACTATCTACGAAAACTGGGTTCAAGGAAATAAAAATGTGATAAACTCCAAAGATCAGAAAGACATAAACGGAAAGTATACGTTGTCTGCGGGTGGAAAAACATACGATCTTTTAATTACCGGAGAAGCGTCGAAACCTAAATCGGAAGTTAAAATTGGCGACACCAAATATCCTTCCAAAATTACTTATTCTGAAAACTGGGTGACTTTATCTTTTACTGATGAAACTACTAAGGAAGTTTATCGGGCTACTGCGATCGTTCCGAAGACCGTTTCAACAATTTTAGGCCGAATGGTACTTCCAAATGGCAATGAAACAAGTTTTACGGCTAATCGCACCGGAAACGCAACTTCTGAAGACGATTCTGAAGAGAAAAAAGAAAATCCGAAGAAACTAGAAGTTGTTCCTCTTACGTATCCAAATGTTGGTTATGGCTTTGTTACTAAGCCACGACAGCAGGATATGCTTTTTAGAAACGCGACGGTTTGGACCGGCGAAGCAGAAGGTATCCTCACTCAAACCGATGTCCTCGTAAAAAACGGAAAAATTGCCAAAGTAGGCAAAAATTTGAGTGCGGGAGGCGCCAAAGTAATTGACGCAACCGGCAAACATGTTACCGCCGGGGTCATTGACGAGCACTCACATATCGCGGCATTATCCATCAATGAAGCAGGACACAATTCATCTGCGGAGGTAACCATAGAAGATGTTGTTGATCCCGAAGATATCAGTATTTATCGAAATCTTGCCGGTGGCGTAACGTCTATTCAAATACTGCATGGATCAGCAAACCCAATCGGTGGTCGATCGGCAATTATTAAGCTTAAATGGGGCGAATCTGCCGATGATTTAATCTACGACAACAGTCCGAAGTTTATAAAATTTGCATTAGGAGAAAATGTCAAGCAATCGAACTGGCAGAGTTTTAATCGTTTTCCACAAACCCGGATGGGGGTGGAACAGGTGTATGTAAATTATTTTAATCGGGCTAAAGAATACGACGCTAAAAAGAAAAGCGGACAACCATATCGTAAAGATATTGAAATGGAAGTCCTCGCTGAGATCTTAAACGGAGAACGCTTTATTAGTTGCCACTCGTATGTACAGAGTGAGATCAATATGCTTATGAAAGTTGCTGAAAGTTTCGATTTTAAGGTGAACACCTTCACCCACATACTGGAAGGATATAAGGTTGCCGATAAAATGAAAGAGCACGGAGTTGGTGGTTCTACATTCAGTGATTGGTGGGCGTACAAATATGAAGTAAACGATGCGATTCCTTATAATGCTTCTATTATGGCAAAGGAAGGTGTTACTGTTGCTATTAATAGTGATGACGGGGAAATGTCAAGAAGACTAAATCAAGAGGCGGCTAAAACGGTAAAATATGGTGGTATGAGTGAAGAGGAAGCCTGGAAAATGGTAACTATTAATCCTGCTAAATTATTACACATAGACGATCGGGTGGGTAGCATTAAGGAAGGTAAAGATGCAGATCTTGTTCTATGGAGTGATCATCCACTTTCAGTTTATGCAAAAGCGGAAAAAACGATGATCGAAGGAACTGTATATTTCGATAAGGATGATGATCTTCAGAAACGACAGGCGATAGCAGCTGAAAGAAATAAACTTACCAAGATGATGCTTGAGGAAAAAGATGGCGGTTCAAAAACGAAACCCCCAAGCAAAAGAGGTAACAGAAACTTTGAATGTGAAACCATAAACTAAGAAACCATGAAAAATATAAAACAACTTATAATTTTAGCAGCGTTGAGTTTTGGTTTTAGCAGTATCGCACAGCAAACTCCCGCTGTACCTCAATCTGACGCAATTACAATTAAAGGCGCTACTGCTCATATCGGGAATGGTCAGGTAATCGAAAATAGTGTGATTGTTTTTGAAAAGGGAAAGATAACTGCAATTGGCGGTATGAATACTGCTTCCAAGGGTCGCGAGATTAATGCCTCAGGAAAACATGTATACCCTGGATTCATTGCTCCTGCCAAACCCCTTGGACTTGTTGAAGTGAACGCGGTAAGAGCCAGTGACGACCAGGATGAGATTGGTGATTTTATACCAAATATACGAAGTTTGATAGCTTATAACGCAGAAAGCAAGGTGGTCGAATCTTTGCGCCCTAACGGCGTACTGTTAGGTCAGATTGCACCGCAAGGCGGGCGTATTTCGGGAACATCGTCCATAGTACAATTTGATGCGTGGAACTGGGAAGACGCAGCAATTAAAGTAGATGACGGAATTCATTTAAATTGGCCCCGCAGTTTCCGTCGCGGACGATGGTGGGAAGGTGAACCGAGAGGGTTTCAGCCGAACAAAGAATATTCTAAAGAAATAGATGAGTTAAAATCATTTATTGCGAATTCGAAGGCCTACGGCAAGGGTAGTACAGCTTCACAAAACGAAAGTTTTAAAGCCATGCAAGGTTTATTTAATGGTTCACAAAAGCTATACATTTATGCCGACGGAGAAAAGGAGATTATTGATGCGGTATCTTTGGCCAAGGAAAATGGCATTCAGAGTGTAGTTTTAGTTGGAGGATATGAGGCATATAAAGTCATTCCTTTTCTGAAACAAAATAATGTACCGGTCTTGGTACAGCACACACACAACCAACCCGGAAAACATGATGATGATTACGATTTACCGTATAAGCTTCCGAAGTTATTGGTAGACGGTGGCTTGCTAGTAGCGATCGAAAATAGTGGAACGTCAAATTTTCAAACCCGAAACTTACCGTTTTATGCAGGACAGGTCGTGGGCCAAGGTATGGACAAGGAGACAGCGCTGCAGTTAATCACAGGCAATACTGCTAAAATTCTAGGAATTGATGCTGATTATGGAACACTGGAAAACGGCAAAAGTGCTACTTTGTTTATTTCGGAAGGAGATGCTTTAGATATGCGTACCAATAAGTTAACGCATGCATTCATTGACGGCCGAGCGATTTCATTAGAGACGCATCAAACTGAGCTTTGGAAAAGATATACCGAAAAATATACCAGAGACTAATATCATTATAACTAAGGAAGAATGCATAACAAATTGTGCTAAAATTTGCACCACACCGTTCGTGTGTTTTAAAAATGATTACGGTATAAGCATCACATTATTTTTATGCGGTAACGAACAACATCATGATAGTATGGATGACAGGAAGACGGAACACAAGAAAAAGGAGGCGCAGCTAAACAATCCGCTGCACGGTGTTAAGTTGGCAGATATTTTAGAACATCTGGTTAAAGTATACGGTTGGGAGACGATGGGCGAGAAAATTAATATACGCTGTTTTAATAGCGATCCCTCTATCAAGTCGAGTCTCACCTTTCTGAGAAAAACTCCATGGGCAAGAGAAAAAGTAGAACGCCTATATTTACGTTCATTAAAAAACTAATGTATAATTCGTGGCATCATCTTTGAATATTAAATAATAATTAATTTAAATACATATTATGAGTAAAGGAACAGTAAAATTTTTCAATGATGCCAAAGGATTTGGTTTTATCACTGAAGAAGGTTCAAACACAGAACATTTTGTACACGCAACTGGTTTAATCGACGAAATTCGCGAAGGCGATGAAGTTGAATACGACGTGACAGAAGGTAAAAAAGGATTAAACGCAATAAACGTAAGAGTTTTATAAAAATACGCTTAATTT
>CBDUGY010000151.1:0-5061 GCA_965367015.1 uncultured Ulvibacter sp. | reverse complement strand
TACACCTTTTACCGTAGCAACAGTACCAACTGGCATAAATATTGGGGTCTCTATGGTTCCGTGATCGAGGGTAATAGTTCCGGCACGAGCCTGACCATTTTTATCTTTGGCTTCTAATTTAAAAAGCATTTGTTTTTATCTGAAAGTTAGGTTTATCTATAGCAGCTGCAAAGATAGAATGAAAAACCAAACCCCAAGCACTAATTGGATATTTACAAAATATGGAATCGAAATTATTTCCGAAGAAAACAATCACATTTGTTGTATAAAATTCAATACCCCTTAATAACTTGTCAAAATCGTTAATAACTGCATTGTTTTACACTTTGAGTAACTTTTGGAATAGATTACTTTTGAAAGCTTAAATAAGATATATAAAAATGCCAGATTTAAAACATTTAAGAGACTTTGTAATACAAGTGCGCAGGGATATTTTACGCCAAGTGCATAAAGTGAATTCCGGACACCCGGGTGGTTCGTTGGGCTGTACCGAATTTTTTGTAGCACTTTTTCAAGTAGTAATGAATAGAAAAGAAGGTTTTTCAATGGATGGGAAGGGAGAAGATCTTTTCTTTTTATCTAACGGACATATTTCGCCTGTCTTTTATAGTGTTCTGGCTCGATCGGGTTATTTTCCTGTGGAGGAGTTAAACACCTTCCGACTTTTAAATTCTCGCTTACAAGGGCACCCTACTACCCATGAAGGGCTTCCGGGTATTCGTGTGGCTTCGGGATCCTTGGGTCAGGGAATTTCGGTAGGGATTGGTGCAGCACAAACCAAAACACTTAATAATGATGATAATTTGATTTATGTGTTATGTGGTGATGGTGAGTTACAGGAGGGTCAGAATTGGGAAGCCATTATGTATGCAGCCGGAAATAAAATTGACAATCTGATTGTGACAGTAGATTTGAACGGTCAACAAATTGACGGTTCAACAGATCATGTCCTACCTATGGGCAATATTAAAGCTAAATTCGAAGCCTTTGGTTGGGATGTGTTTGATATCGAAGAAGGAAATAATCTCGAAGCGGTTATCTCGGGAATGAGAAGCGCAAAAGAGAAAACAGGGAAGGGAAAGCCTGTATGTGTTCTACTTCACACAGTGATGGGTAATGGAGTTGATTTTATGATGCATACGCACGCATGGCATGGAAAGGCACCGAATGACGAACAGTTGGAAAATGCTTTGGCCCAAAATCCAGAAACTCTGGGAGATTATTAAAATAAAGTACAATTTAATAGATACCTGCTGTCGTAGGCATTGATATGAAAAAATATACAGATACAGGAAAAAAAGATACGCGTTCAGGATTTGGAGCAGGACTCACAGAACTTGGTAAAAAAAATAAGAATGTCGTTGCGCTATGTGCAGATTTGACTGGTTCTTTAAAAATGGATGATTTCAAAGAAAATCATCCGGAGCGATTTTTCCAAACGGGAATTGCTGAAGCCAACATGATGGGAATTGCTGCGGGAATGACCATTGGTGGTAAAATCCCTTACACTGGAACTTTTGCCAATTTTTCGACAGGAAGAGTCTATGATCAGATCAGACAAAGCATTGCGTATAGTGGAAAAAATGTAAAAATCTGTGCTTCTCACGCAGGACTAACCCTGGGTGAAGATGGAGCAACACATCAAATATTGGAAGATATTGGATTAATGAAAATGCTGCCTGGCATGACAGTAATCAATACCTGTGATTACAATCAAACAAAAGCTGCGACCATTGCTATTTCAGAACACAAAGGTCCCGTTTATTTGCGTTTTGGACGTCCTAAAGTAGCTAATTTTACACCGGAAGATCAATCTTTCCAAATTGGTAAAGCCGTACACTTACAAGAAGGTAGCGATGTGACGATTGTCGCAACGGGACACCTTGTTTGGGAAGCGCTTCAAGCTGCGGAAACCTTAAATAGTCAAGGTGTGAGTGCTGATGTTATAAATATCCACACCATAAAACCTTTAGACAATAAAGCTATTTTAAATAGCGTTAATAAAACTGGATGCATCGTCACTGCAGAAGAGCACAATTTTTTGGGTGGTCTTGGCGAAAGTGTATCCCGCATATTAGCAGAAAATACCCCAACTCCACAAGAATTTGTAGCTACTCATGACACCTTTGGTGAATCGGGTACACCTGAGCAACTAATGGACAAATATGGTTTAAATGCCGAAGCAATTGTGAAAGCGGCATTAAAAGTGATTGCACGCAAGTAATTCTTTTTTTGCGTCCGAATCAAATGTAAAAAGCCTCGCGATGCGAGGCTTTTTTTTATTTATAGGAGAATACTTTTAGTTATCGGGATCTAAATAATCTGGGGTACCGTCACCATCTATATCTGTAAATGTAATAGTAGTGATAGTTGTAACTCCCGTAGTTTCGTCAACTACAGTTTTTGTAACAAATTCATTAGAAGCATAAACCGGGGTTGGGTCACCGGGATTTAACACATATTCATTTAAATCAACTTCATTTTTAGATAGTCTGAGATCACCATCATCGTCGGTATCAAGATAGTTCTTTATGCTATCACCGTCGGTATCATCATCTTCTTCAAGACCATTTCCATTAACATCTTCATAGATTGATGGTATTGTATCCTGATCCTGATCTCCCACTTCAGTTTCATATAATTGGAAGGTAAATATTAATTGGGCATAGACAGGAATTGAAGATCCTGCCTGAGTATTCACATAATAACCCAAACCTGATTGCATAAATACTGCACCTACTCCAAAATTTTCGAAAGTGATAGTTCCGTCGGGATTATTAGTAAATCCGGTGGCGCCATTAAATTCAATTAATGCATCTTGTAAACCATTTACGATAGTTGTCAAGTCGAATTGAACCGGCACTACAGAGCTGTCAAATAATTCAAATTCGTCGATACTATTAATATTGTCAGGTTCATTATTGAACTGCCATCCTTCATATGTGATAGTTACTTTATCAGGAAAATTTGGAGAATCGCCTTCACCCTGAATCACATTTAAGTAGTAAAGCTTATAGGTGACATCTTCATTAACTCTGTCTTTTACATTCTTAAAAGAAACTTGATCAATAAGTGGTGTTTTGGAAGCATTATCACCTGCTATGGTATCAAACTTAATCTTGTAATCAAAATTTGCCGGAGGGTTATCGAATTCCTCATAATTATAAAAATGAGTCTCTAAAAAGGCCTCAACTTCCATGGTAGAGGCTGTAATCTCTACTGCACGATCTCTTGCCGGAATGAAATTGGCATCGCCTCCATCATCCTTCTTACATGATGTCGTTAAGAATAGTGATGTCACTACCAAAGAGATTAAAAAATAAATTTTCTTCATTACATTTTTTTTGTGGGCGCAAGATACAATTTTCCGTTATTTTTGCTTCTAAGTTTAACGTAGTTTTTAGGGTAACCGTATGAGGGTTGATAAATATTTATGGTGCTTGCGGTATTTTAAAACAAGGAGTATTGCGACACAAGCTTGTAAAAAAAGTTCAGTAAGAGTAAATGACGATGTTGTAAAACCATCAAGGGATGTTTATCCCGGCGACATAATTAGGGTAAGAAAAAACCAAATTAATTACAGTCTTAAGGTACTTGATCTACCCGAAAGCCGGTTGGGAGCTAAATTAGTGGATATTTATAGAAAGGATATTACTCCAAAAGAAGAATTTGCAAAAACTGAACTTTTAAAATATTCTAGAGATTACTACAGAAAAAAAGGAGTGGGTAGGCCAACCAAAAAAGATCGACGCGATCTGGAAGATTACACAGACTCAGAGGAATAATATAAACTGAAACCATTTACTATCTTTAACCAAAAGAATTGCAATGCTAAAGTCTGAAACAATTATACTGGATAAAAGTCAAATCGCTCATAAATTAAAGCGAATTGCTTATCAGATATACGAAGCTAATGTTAATGAGAAAGTGGTGATCATTGCCGGGATACAGACCAATGGTTTCATCTTCGCTCAGAAACTAAAGGTGCTGGTTGAAAATATCTCCCCCATTAAGGTTACTCTGTGTGAAGTTCATATTAACAAGAAAAAGCCTATTGAGACTGTAATCACGTCGCTACAGCCTGAAGAATACAGAAACAAATCACTTTTACTCGTTGATGACGTTTTGCATTCCGGGACCACACTTATTTATGGTGTAAAGCACTTTTTAAATGAACCCCTTAAGCAATTTAAAACAGCGGTTCTTGTAGATAGAAATCATAAGAAATATCCTATCAAGGCCGATTTTAAAGGAATTTCACTATCTACTTCCCTCAATGAAAATGTATCGGTAATTTTTGAAAAGAACAACGACCGGGCGGTTCTAGAATAAGCTTGCAATTATATATTCTACAACTTCAGAAACAGATTTGTCATTACATTCAATTGTTAGTTTCGCCTGATTATAATAATATGAGCGTTCAAAGAGATGCTTTCTTATAAAATCATTGAGATCCTTTTTACTTTCGAGATGGGCAATTAACGGACGGATATTTTTTTCAGAAAACAAGCGTTCTGTGAGAATTTCTAAAGAACATTTAAGATAAATTGAAATAATTTCGTCTGCACCATTTATAAATTGTAAACTATCTCCATAACAAGGGGTGCCTCCCCCAACTGCCAGAACATATTTATCTTTCGAGAGTAATATCTCTTTTAGTATCTCAGCTTCTTTTTTGCGAAAATAAATTTCCCCTTTATCAGAAAAAATTTCTGTAATACTAGCTTTTTCATTCTGTTCTATTAAAAGATCTAAGTCTAAAAATTCTACTTCTAATACTTTAGCCAGATGCTTTCCAATTGTAGATTTTCCACTACCCATGTAACCAAACAGCACGATTTTCATATCTAATTTTTAATGCAACAGACCTAGTCTAAAGCGTTTCTATTTTTTTTCAAATTTAATTTAAAATAGCTTTGAAAAATAAATTTAATGATAGTATATTTGCACCCGCCAACGGGAACACTAAATGTTAACTTTGGTTATTATTTTTCGCTTTTTTAAGCAAGACCTGGTAGCTCAGTTGGTAGAGCACCTCCCTTTTAAGGAGGTGGTCCTGGG
>CBDUGY010000150.1:0-5137 GCA_965367015.1 uncultured Ulvibacter sp. | reverse complement strand
CAATTAAAATAAGAAGACATAACACTGCCAATATAGCTGTATTTGGAAACGATTCTATGAATTTTGAATTAAGCGTATTAGATAATAATAACAAAGCTGTTTTTGAAAAACGCCTTCTCAACAACTCCGTTGAAATCCCGAATATAGATTGGACAAAAGGAGTATATTCAATTCAATTGTCAAATGGCACTATAACCATAGAACAATCTATTATTATTTATTAATTTATAACTAGACCAACAGCTCATAACCTTGCTCTATGGACGTAACCCAATTTTACAGTCTTTTAAAGACTGATTTCCCACATAACACCACTACAAAACAGGATATTGCGTTACAGTTACTAGCCAAATTTGTACTTAGTACCACTAAAAATGAACTCTTTTTACTGAAAGGTTATGCCGGTACGGGAAAGACAACCACGGTGGGTACTCTTGTTAAAAATCTTTGGAAGGCAAAATATGCTCCCGTGCTTTTAGCCCCTACGGGTAGGGCCGCCAAAGTGATCAGCAATTACTCGAATAAGGAAGCTTTTACCATCCATAAAAAAATTTACTATCCGAAAAGTGAAAAAGGTGGCGGTGTTTCATTTACACTTCAGAAAAACAAACATCGTAACACCATATTTATTGTGGACGAAGCTTCGATGATTCCTGATATTAATCAGGAGTCCAAACTCTTCGAAAATGGCTCTCTCTTAGACGATTTGATGCAATACATTTACAGTGGTCATAATTGTAAACTCTTATTGATTGGTGACACCGCCCAACTTCCTCCTATAAAGCTGGATATTAGTCCGGCACTGGACAAAAAACTTCTTCAGGAACATTATAATCAAGTGGTGATTGAAGTAGAGCTGGATGACGTGGTTCGTCAACAAAAGGATAGCGGAATTCTTGTAAATGCTACGCGCTTGCGAGAACGCCTGGATGACGGATTTTATGAAGATTTCAAGTTTTCTGAACTTGAGTATACTGATGTCATTCGTCCGCTTGATGGACAAGAACTTCTGGACGCTATAAGCGATAGCTATAGCACTTTAGGTAATGAGGACACTGTGATAATTGTACGCTCAAATAAGCGGGCTAACCTTTATAATCAAAATATACGCAATCGCATTCTCTTTCAAGAAGAAGAACTATCTGTTGGGGATTATTTAATGGTAGTTAAAAATAATTACTTCTGGGTGAAACCTCACACCGAAGCTGGTTTTATCGCCAATGGAGATATAGTTGAAGTAAGAGAGATTAATGGTTTTAAAGAATTATATGGCTTTAAATTTGCCGAAGTATCAGTGCGCATGGTCGATTATCCGAAAATGCCACCCTTTGATACGGTACTATTATTAGATACTCTTACTTCGGAAACACCTTCGTTACCTTATGAAGAATCTAACAGATTATATCAGGAAGTCATGAAGGATTACGCAAACGAAAAATCTAATTACAAGCGCTTTCTTTCAGTAAAGAATAACAAATATTTCAATGCGCTACAAGTAAAATTCTCCTATGCGATAACCTGTCATAAATCACAAGGAGGACAATGGAATACAGTATTCGTAGAACAACCGTATTTACCCAATGGAGTTGACAAAGATTATATGCGTTGGTTATATACTGCAATTACAAGGGCTAAAGAAAAATTATATCTCATCGGATTTAAAAACGAGTTTTTCGTAGATTCGTAAATATGGATTACTTGGAAATCATAATTAGTATCTTTCTGGGCGTTGGTCTCGCTGCAGCGGTTGGATTTAGAGTATTTTTACCATTGCTAATTTTAAGTCTAGCAGGGTTTTATGATTATATTCCATTAAATGAGAATTGGGAGTGGGCTGGAAGTCTAACGGCAGTAATTACACTGGGTGTGGCAACTTTTGTAGAAATCTTCGGTTATTATATTCCTTGGTTCGATAATTTATTAGACACCATCGCGATACCCTTAGCGGCTGTGGCCGGAACTGCGGTAATGGTTGCAACAGTTGGGGACATGAACCCTGTTATAACCTGGGCATTGGCGATTATTGCCGGAGGAGGAACCGCTGTTGCGATAAAGGGAAATGCGTCTGCATTAAGACTTACATCTACCGCAACAACCGGCGGGATTGCAAATCCTGTAGTTGCTACGGTTGAAACAGGAACGGCGACCGTAATGTCCTTAGCGTCAGTATTTATACCTATTGTAGCCTTCGTTTTGGTTATTTTTATTTTCTACCTGATTTATAAATTTTATAAAAAGCTTCGGAAAAGAACACCTCCTCCCGCATAATCTTTTTATTTTTGACACCGCTTTGAAGGAATTAATTTAATAAGTTCATCTTAATTCTGAATAAAAAGCAACCATATAAAAGATAGTACATCTTATTAAGAACTCAGACCTCACAATGAAGATAATAGCAATGATTCCTGCGCGTTATGGCGCTTCAAGATTCCCGGGAAAGCTAATGCAAGACCTAGGTGGTAAACCGGTAATAGTAAGAACATATGAAGCCACTAAAGCCACCGAACTTTTTGATGAAGTTTATGTAGTAACCGACAGCCAGATAATATTCGATGAAATTGAAATGAATGGCGGTCAGGCGATTATGAGCAAAAAGGATCATGAATGTGGTAGTGACCGTATTGCTGAGGCTGTAGCAGATATGGATGTTGATATTGTGGTAAACGTACAAGGCGATGAACCTTTTACAAGTAAAGAAGGCCTGGAGCAGGTATTAGGGGTTTTTAAAGGCAGCGATGCTGAAAAAATTGATCTTGCTTCGCTCATGACAGAAATTCACGACTGGAAGGAAATAAGTGATCCGAACTGTGTTAAAGTGGTTGTTGATAAGGATAATTTTGCACAGTATTTTTCGCGCTCACCAATTCCGTATCCCCGCGACAAAAATGCTGCAGTTCAATATTATAAACACAAAGGCGTTTATGCTTTCAGAAAACAAGCTATCCTGGACTTCTATAGATTGCCCATGCGATCATTAGAGGCCGCAGAAAAAATAGAATGTATTCGATATTTAGAATATGGTAAAAATATAAAAATGGCGATTTCAAATACACAAGGCATTGAAATAGATACACCCGAAGATTTGGTTAGAGCCAACAAAGTCTTGAAAGAAGATAAAAGAGAGGTGGTCAATAATAAATACAGAAACTTTCCAATGGTGCCAAAAGTTGTATTCGGGCAGGGTTGTTTCGATCAGCTATCGTCTATATTAGCACCACAACGCAAAGATAAAGCACCCTTCATCTTTTTAGTAGATGATGTTTTTAAACAGAATAAGGATTTTATCGATAGAATCAATCTACGCTTCAATGATAAACTTATGTTTATCTCTTCAGACGAAGAACCAAAAACTACACAGGTAGATCAGATTGTAAAGGATATAAAACAGGAATTTACATACAAACCCTCCGGTATTATAGGCATTGGAGGAGGAACCATTTTAGATCTTGCGAAGGCAATTTCTATCATGTTAACAAACAAGGGAAGTGCTGCAGATTATCAGGGTTGGGATCTGGTTAAAAATAAAGCGGTATATCATGTTGGAATTCCTACAATTTCAGGAACCGGGGCAGAGGTTTCCAGAACCACTGTACTTACCGGTCCGGTGAAAAAATTAGGGATAAATAGTGATTTTACACCCTTCGATCAGGTAATTCTTGATCCTGAGCTTACCATCGGAGTGCCTAAAAATCAATGGTTCTATACCGGAATGGATTGTTTTATACATTGTGTAGAATCACTTAATGGAACCTTCCTGAATGCTTTTAGCGAAAGTTATGGTGAAAAGGCATACGATTTGTGTAAAGAAATATTCATTGAAGATAAACTTACGGAAGAAGAATCACGAGGCAAGTTAATGATGGCATCGTGGCACGGTGGAATGAGTATTGCATATTCTCAAGTGGGAGTGGCACATGCGATGAGTTATGGACTATCATATGTTTTGGGAACGAAACATGGAATAGGTAATTGTATAGTTTTCGATCATTTGGAAGAGTATTACCCGAAAGATGTAAAGCTATTCAAACAAATGGTTGAAAAGTACGATATAGATATTCCTAAAAATCTTTGTGCCGATCTTTCAGAAGAACAAATGGATACAATGATCGATATCGCTTTAAGCTTGGTACCATTATGGGAAAATGCTCTGGGTGACGATTGGGAAACTATTATGACCCGAGAGAAACTCAAAGCCTTATATTTGAAAATGTAGTGCGGGGCATTGCAAATTATTTTCTATGTTTTTTACAAAATTCATTTTTCATGACTTAATGGGTTGGAAGATCAAAGGAGATTTTGATCAATCTACAAAAAAGGCCGTCGTAATTGTGGCTCCGCACACAGCTAATATGGATTTTGTAATCTGTTCCTTAACTCGGCGCATTCTTAGAACCGAGATTAATTTTGTTGGAAAGAAAGAATTATTCGCCTGGCCTATCGGGTGGTATTTTCGATGGATGGGTGGTGCACCATTAAATCGTAAGAAGGCGCAGAACAAAGTAGAAGCAATTGCAAATATCTTTAATAGTCGGAACGAGTTTCGACTGGCACTAGCCCCCGAAGGGACACGAAAAAAGGTTAATGCATGGAGAACGGGCTATTATTTTATCGCACTGAAAGCAAAGGTGCCTATAATTCCTGTTTCTTTGGATTATCCCAGTAAGACCATTAGCATAGGAAAAGAATTTTATCCCACGGGCGATATCGCAATCGACGAGCCAAAACTAAAAGAGTTTTTTAACGGCTGTGTGGGGAAGGTTGCGGAATGGTCATAAAAAAAGCCCGCAAAAAACTTGCAGGCTTTCATTTATAGCATTTTGTTCTAAAATCCGATATCGGTAATAGTTATAGTTCCGCTTCTATCTAATCTTGACCAAGTACCAGATGTTGCTGCTTGACAATTGCCATCAGAATACGAAATTGTTGGACCGTTAACACCATAGAATACTCCCCAGTTGGTAACAACTCCGTTAAATCTGGATTGTTGATTTTGTGCGTCAACATACTTAAACGTAGGATTGTCATTCATTAAATAGGGTGCCGCCGATGGAAATACACAATTTACGGCTTCGCCAATACCTGCTTCATCATCATTAAGCATATAACCACCCGGATGTGAAATTATCATATCCTCTAT
>CBDUGY010000149.1:0-5360 GCA_965367015.1 uncultured Ulvibacter sp. | reverse complement strand
AGTTTTTTGAGTAACCGACACATCTGAAAGTTTCAAATGCACCAATTCCGTTCTCCTAATTCCTGTACTGTAAAAGAGCTCAACAATTAGTTTATTTCGCAATCCTTCAAAATCATCGGCCTCCTGCAATAACTCTAAAACACTATCGATTTCAGCCTCAGAGAAAGGCACTTGTATCTTTTTCGCAACTTTTAAGGCTTTGTGCTTTAACAACGGACTCGCTTCGATCTGCTTGGTCTTCAGAAGAAATTTATAATATGATTTAAGCGCCGAAACCTTCCGATTGACACTACGATTCGAAATCCCTGAATCAACTAAAGAGACGATCCAACTGCGTATCATGGAGTAATTCACTTCTTTCCCTTCGGACACTTCATATTCTTCAGAAATAAATAAAGAGAAACTTTCTAAATCATTTTGGTAGGCCGTAATCGTATGTGCCGAATATTTCTTTTCCAACTGAAGATAATCGATAAAGGCTTTGAAGGGCATAAATTCATTGATTCGTTAATTCGTAAAAATACTGAATGATTTAGAAACCAAAATTATAAAACTATGGTATAAAAAAAATCCGTTACTTAAAAGTAACGGATTTAATATATAACTAATTAGAGAAACACTTAAATTTCTTCTGCGTCTCTAAGTCCTTGAATATATTGAGCTTTTTGAATCTGAGCACGACGAACTACTGACGGCTTTGAAAAAGCTTGTCTAGAACGCAACTGACGCATTGTTCCGGTACGATCGAACTTACGCTTAAAACGTTTTAGCGCTCTATCGATATTTTCTCCTTCTTTTATTGGTATAATTAACATAGTGTCTTAACCTCCTCTCTTTTGGACTGCAAAAATAAATAATACTTTTGAGTTAAGCGTTATGAGTCGTGAATTATTTTTTTAAAACTTGAAATATCTTTCCTACTGCTTATATAACGAAGCTCGCTTACTAAGATCGCGAATAAGTTTTTCTTCTTCTTCACTTTCCAGAAGCACATTGTAGTTCTTCCAAAACTCTTTGTTATAAGGTCTTGGCACAAAAATATCTTCAGACCACTCTCCGGTGACCGCGGTAGCAATAACTTCGGGATCCTGAATAACTTCAGTAAAGAGAATCTCCTGAACTGTATTATAATAAAATTCACTTTTATCCTGCGTAGGCTTTCCATCCTTATCTACTTGATCTGAAGATCGGTCTCCGGCATTGACCAGTTTAGGAGTTTCGTAGTAAATATATTTCGGATACATTTTATCCTGAAACTCTATAAAAGTCATCACCAATTTATGGTTGACCAATGTTCCAAACAAACTTTTACTTCTATTTTTCTGGTTTTGCGATGCCGCTACCAATTCATATTCCACTTTCTTAATAGCATAGGTAGCCCAATCTATATACAACCAGCCTTTTGCTTCAAAACCTTCGTTATAGATACCCGGAGTATTCAATCCAACGAATTCGGTTCCTTTCAGAATTTCAATTTTGTACAGTT
This sequence comes from uncultured Ulvibacter sp., assembly GCA_965367015.1. Classification (GTDB taxonomy): domain Bacteria; phylum Bacteroidota; class Bacteroidia; order Flavobacteriales; family Flavobacteriaceae; genus CAXBES01. The sequence continues at coordinate 3,874 of CBDUGY010000149.1, read as the reverse complement.
TTTTACTATTTTCCACCAGGACGGTATCCAGCTTAAACTGATGTGTATTTAAAACGCCCTCCCCAAACAATGCGCTGGTCATATTCGCATTTCGGAAAAGATTCAATTTCCCCTTGAAAAGTTTGTCCAGTCCATTAACACGCTCGTCATTCCATTTAATGGCAGCTACCAGCGTAGAAGCTTTTATTGTATCTCTGCGTAAATTTCGTGATCTGAGCGCTTTGTTATCAGAATTGCGGCTTTTAAGATAGGCAGTGTATGCAAACAAGCTGTCCACATCTCTCAAGTCGTAACTTTTACGAGTTTCATCCACATTGATCTTTAGATTTTTCCTCGCACCCGAAGCATAGCTCGAATCGTATAATGTAATTGCACTTTCAATAAGCCATTTATATTCTTTGGTATTCCGCTCTTTATGTCTTAAAAATCCCTTTTGAAGATAGGGCTGCTCGGGAAGATTATTTGGTAATCTTTCAATGGCTCTAAGTACAATATCGTTCCCTGTTTTGGGTCTTGTTTCAGCAACAAGAAGTATCTCATCTAAGGACGCGATGTCTTCTTCTAAAAATATATCCGTCGAGCCGTCGAAATCGGCGATTGCAGTTTTAAAACTTTTGAAACCAATAGATGAAATAACTAAAGTATCTTTCATTAATTCTCTTGGCACAGATAATACAAACTTACCATCCGCATTACTTATAGTTCCTACTGTACTGTTAAGCACATATATACTTGCACTCTCTATAGGTTCGTAAGTTGAAAAATCTACAACTTTACTTTTTAGTTCTATTTGTGAATAGGCCTGTATAGAAAAAAAACAGAAAACTAGCCCGAAGAAATGATTTAAAAAACGATAATTCATTTATGATAGAGATTTAGGTTAATACGGTCTTGGTCTCAAACATCAGACCAGAAAAGAGATTTTACTATGTTGCAGGCTTGTAGTCTTTGCCATCAATGATCATTTTTGCGATAATTTCTCTTAAGATTTCGGAAGTTCCACCTCCAATTGGACCCAATCTGCTATCTCGAAGCAATCGAGCCAACGGATAGTCTTCCATATAACCATAACCACCCAGGAGTTGTAAACAATCGTACATAACCTCATCCGCGACTTTGGTTGATATCAATTTCGACATTGTTGCTTCTTTCACAACATACTCCCCATCATTTAACCTCTTAGCCGTAGTGTAGTTAAAGGTTTTGCACACTTCCACTTCCGCAGATAATTGTGCAACTTTATGTCGTAACGCTTGAAATTTAGAAATTGGTTTTCCGAAGGCGATTCTATCCTTCATATATTGAATGGTATATTCTAACGCAAATTCACTTCTAGCATGAGCATTGATACCCATTATAAGTCTTTCTAGTGCAAAATGCTGCATAATATAAGGAAAGCCGTTATTTTCCTCACCCATTAAATTGCCAGCCGGAATTTCAACATTGTCGAAGGCTATTTCCCCTGTATCGCTAGCTCTCCACCCTAATTTGTCTAGTTTGGTCGCAGACACTCCTTTCATATCTCTGTCTATCACAAAAATACTAATTCCTTTATTACCTAATTCGGGCGCCGTTTTGGCGGCCACCACCAAATAATCACTATACACACCGTTGGTTATAAATGTCTTGGAGCCATTAATAACGTAGCTATCGCCTTTTTTTACTGCCGTAGTTCGCATTCCACCCACGTCACTGCCACCAAAGGGTTCTGTAATGCACAGACAACCTATTTTCTCACCGGTGATACTCGGTGCTAAATACTTCTCTTTCTGTTCGTGATTTCCCTCTTTATTGAGATGAGTCATGGCCAAATATGCATGCGCCCACATGGCCGCGGCAAATCCGCCACTATTTACTTTTTGTAATTCTTCTAAGAAGATAACTGTATAAAAGAGATCAAGATCCATCCCTCCATATTGCTCGGGGTATGCCAGACCAAAGTAGCCCATCTCACCAAACTTTTCCCAAATGAAGCGCTCTATATGCCCCGTTTTCTCCCACTTTTCAATATGTGGAACGACTTCTTTTTGTAAAAAATCTTGAAAACTTTTTCTGAAAAAATCGTGCTCTTCTGTAAAGTACATCTTACTCATATATCTAATTTTGCTAGGATTTGGGAGGTATTTTATTATTCAATGAAGTAAAATAACCCTTTTTTACTCAATGGACAAATATAGTTGAATTAGGGCTATCTTGGAAGCAGTTAAACCTTCAATTTTTTCTAATTCTGAAAAGTCTGCGATACTCTCGCGGAGTCTTCGAAACTCCCAGATGGTTTTTGCCATATCGAATGAAATTCCGGGAATAGTCGAAATATCTGATGCCGATGCAGTATTGATATCCATCTTCACTATTTTTTTTGGTGTTTTAACCGTGAACATATTTAGCGCCCGGGTTACAACATTTGAATCTAAACCATAGACATTAAAAAGCTGGATATCTGCGGTGAAGCCACCTAGCTTTTCCCGATAGTTTATAATGCGATCACTTAATGCTTCACCAATACCACTAACCTGTATTAAATCTTCTTTTGAAGCCGGGTTTAGATCTATTTTTTGAGCATGTGTTCTTACTGAAAAGTTTTTCGAGTAGTTTGTTTTTTTGGATTTTGGGTTAGTTACCCAGTCGGGGAATTTAAACAACGGACTTATTTTACTTAACAGAGAATCTGAAACTCTGGTAACCGTTTTAAAATCTGAAATTGAATTAATCCATTGGTCGGTTTCTCGGTACTTTTTCAAGCGATCGAATTCCTCCGGAGACATCCCCAGCGTATATGCTTTGTGATCGGTTATAAAATTTGGATTGAATGGAAATAGTTTCGGTTTGCGAGCTTCTGTTTCAGCTGCGATTAAGGAATCTATGCTTCGTTGTATTGCTATCACTTCCGAAGAAGATATGTCTAAAACTTCTTCATTTCCGAAGGAGAAAAAATGATAAAGACCCAGCAGAAAAGATATCAATATCACTAGAAGTAAAATCCCAAGACGTTGTTGCGTATTGAACACGAATTGGGATTTGAATGAATTCATAACTCCTAGCTTTAAAAACCGGGGAGTTGATATTGTAAAGATTAAAGTTAAAAAAAATCTCGAGAATCTGAATTACAGTTATTAAAATACTCAACTCAGAATTCCGACATTATTCTAATTTATTGCCTCCCGCTTGAGCTTAATTGCATCGAGGTATCTCTTCAATTGTTTCTTAACAACCGGGAATAAGAAATAAAGACCTATCATGTTCGGGAATACCATTGCAAAGATCATTGCATCAGAGAATGCCCAGATAGAGTTCATACTCGCCGCTGCACCGATGACAACAAATGCCAAGAACAATAGTTTATACGTTAAATCAGCGGCCTTTCCTCTCCCAAATAAATATTTCCAAGATTGGAGTCCGTAATAAGACCATGAGATCATAGTCGACACTGCGAATAATACTACAGCGATTGTTAAAAACACCTTAGAGTATGGTATATATTCTGCAAAGGCAATTGATGTGATACCTGCTCCTTCGTATGGCAGCCCGTTTATTAAAACGGTTCCTGTACCATCACCCCCATATTCAAAGAAACCTCCGAAGTTAAAGATTATAATCACTAAAGCCGTCATAGTACAAATTACCACTGTATCGATAAAAGGCTCCAACAATGCTACTAAACCTTCAGAAGCAGAATATTTTGTCTTAACCGCTGAGTGAGCAATAGAAGCTGAACCGGCTCCGGCCTCATTCGAAAATGCCGCTCTCTGGAATCCTACTAAAAGAACCCCTATCAAACTTCCTACACCAATTGCAGTAGGATTGAATGCTTCTCTTACAATAAGTGCTAAAGCATCATCTATAAAAGTGTAGTTGCTTAAAATTATATATAAAC
>CBDUGY010000148.1:0-5777 GCA_965367015.1 uncultured Ulvibacter sp. | reverse complement strand
GAGTTTTTGTTTCCTCCAAGTGAGCTGAGAAAGCCTCTTGCAATCGTTTATCAAAAGCCGCCTGTACCATCTTTGGCAAAGCTTCAACCATTTGTTTCTCTGCAGAATAGAGATCTTTTAATTCGTGTTCAAATAAATCTTTTAAGTTTTTCATAGGTGTAATGTTTAAATTAATTTTTAATTAAAGTTAAATCATCATTTGCATGAGTCAAAAGACTTTATAATATATTAACATCAAACGTTAAGGATAATTAAATAGGCAGAACCGGGAATTATAATTTTTAATTTCATGACCTAAAACAAGACCGGATATAATCACATGTTTCGGCATAATACCAGGAAAATTTTTGTAGATATTAACTTGAATCTTCTTGGATATTGCAAAACAATAATTGTCAACACAACTATTTTATAATAAGAAAAAGACCGCTTCACAAGAGTGAAACGATCTTTTAAAACCAACCAAAAATCAAATTTATCGCTTATAAATGACCTTAGCATTTTTAGCTGCTGCTGGCAGATCATTCATGGTTGCAACATAAGAATATCTTCTGTTGAAACTTCTATTCTGTCGTTCTCCAACTATATAATGTTTCACATCAAGATCGGGTGCATTTAACTCAACTTGATCTTGAACTCTTATAACTTCATCTCCCAGGCTATTATCCAATTCTGTTAAAGTAGATATTACATCTAATCTATTGTTTGTTGCTCGAATTTCTGTAATGTTCAATTCGTGCTCATTTCCGGTAACTTCTGCTTCTGCCACAATGCTAATTTCTTCTTTATCTTCATTTGGCATATCTACATCTATAACGGGTACTTCAACTTCAACCTCTTCCATTACAACACGCACCTTAGGCACGGTTACGGTTTTCGTAGTTGTACCTACGTCAATATCGGCCCAATCAACATCGAATGAAGGAAGATTTCCTTCTTCTATATCTACATCGACTTCAGGAAGTTCTACGCTTCCTTTCTTATCTATATTACAGCTAGTAAATAGAATTGCTAAAATTAAAAATGGTATTATCTTTTTCATGAGTATAGTGTTTTAGTTAATTAATCATTTACTACAAAGGCGTGGATTACACCTGGTAGCCAGAATATTAAGGTTAAAATTAAATTTATTAAGAATGTTGTTCCGAGACCGTGTTTTAAGAAAACAGCTAATGGTGGTATCAGAATATTCAAGATGATGGTAAGTAGTGACATATGTTTAGTTTTTATGATTTAGACCAAACTTATGTGATAATTGGAAAGAATTAAAAACATTTAACCTACCATTTTGATAGATTTAACGACTTTTGTTAAGGGAGATTAATTGAGGACTGAATTTTAACATTTCAGTAACTACTCTGGATACTCAACTCGAAGATGATAAATATTTTTTAATTTCTTTTTCAAGACTTTCTTAATGACTTGAATTTCTTTAAAAGTTATGTTCGAATTTAAAAACTGACCTTGCTCCATTTGGTTATCTATTATTTTTTCCACGAAAGCATCAATTTTAGATGAAGTAGGCTCTTTTAAACTTTTACTTGCGGCCTCAACACTATCAGCCATCATTAGAATAGCAGTTTCTTTAGAAAAGGGAATTGGCCCCGGATATTCAAAGTCCTCCCTACTCACCTCACCATTCAATTCTTTTTCCTTCTTATAGAAATAATACACAATACTTGTTCCGTGATGAGTTCTAATAAAATCAATAACTCTATCGGGAAGGTTATACTTACGGGCTATTTCAATTCCGTTGATTACATGATCAATAATTATTCTGGCACTTTCTTTAGGGTCAAGTTCGTTGTGCGTATTTATTGAGTTAACCTGATTTTCAGTAAAATAAGTGGGATTGCTCATCTTGCCTATATCATGATATAGTGCTCCTACCCTAACGAGCATGGAATTTGCACCAATTTCATTTGCGGCAGCTTCAGATAAATTGGCGACGTTTAGTGAATGGTGAAATGTACCCGGTGCTTTGTTCGAAAGTTCTTTAAGCAATTTAGAGTTAGTGTCACTAAGTTCCAAAAGAGAAACGTCTGAAACCAAACCAAAGATTTTCTCGTAAAAATAAATGAGCGGGTGAGCAAATAGCGTGGCTAACCCACAAAGCACGAAGTAACCAAAAGTTTTGTATTCAATTTCTTGAATATTTCCTTCCTGTATCAAAAAGAATGCAAAGTATCCGATGATATAAATAAGCGTTATTTGCCCCACAGAAATAAACAGATTTGCCCTTTTATATAATTCTGAAACGGTTAAGATGGTCACTATACCTGCTATTGTTTGCAGAAACATGAATTCGAAGCTGTTTGGTACTATGAATCCGAGCAGTAAAATAGTAAGTACATGCACAAACAGTCCGAGTCTAGGGTCAAAAAACGCCTTAAGAATTAAAGGTAAGATACACAGTGGTACAACATACACAAAAGCCACACCTATTTCAGTAACTACAATAGTGGTCAAAAAGACCATCAAAATAATATTGAAAAAGATGAAAGTTACTTTGGTATTATTATCGAATATTTCCTGGCGATACTTCTTCAGAAAAAGAAAGAGCATTAGAAAGACCAAAGAGACTAGTAGTGAATACCCAATAAGCAGCCAATAATAATTCGATTTGCTCCAAACCTGCGATTCGTATTCGGCTTTCAGTGAGTTAAGTATTTGATATTTATCACCTTCTACTACCTCTCCCTTCGCAATTACCCTCCCGCCTTTCTCAATGATACCTCGGTTAGGGTTTAATGCGTTTATTTCAGATTCTATAGCACCTTCGGTAAGTTCAGTGTTGAGACTAATATTTGCTTCAATAGCTCTACTTAGTAATTTTTTCAAAAGCTCCCTATCGGCAGTTTCAGTGATTTGAGGGGTCATCGCCTGAACCTTGCTATTAAGGTTTTCCTTTCTAAAAAACTGTGAATATGTATGTTCTTCAAATTCATTTCCCTTCTTCAAATAAATTAGCTTATTGTCGGAATACGGATAGATCTCATCAATAACACCATTAGTATATATATCATTCTGAATTTTCTCACCAAGGGATCGGATAGTGTTTTTGGAAACATTAAAAAGACTATCAACATAAGTCTCTTCCAACAGTAGTAAGAATTGGGATTTGCTATCATTAACTATGTTTTCGTTATAATCAAAAAACGGAATCGCATTTTCTCTTATTGCTTCCTTTTCTTTTTCAATGGTAGCTTTGTCTTTTTTTATCGTAAAACTAAACGGGGCATAAAGGTTTTCATATTGCCAGGGTTTTCCCTTTTGAAAGTTGTATTTAAACTGCCCCCCTTTTGGAAGCAGATATATAATCAATAATGTGGCTCCAATAAAGAGAAAAGCCTTATAAATTAACGATTGATTCTTTGTTAAGGAAGCGAAGATGTTTTTCATACATAGAATAACGAAAAGTAAAGGTATTAATAAGGATCGACTAATCCCAAAACCTAAACAAGCAAAGATTGATATTTAATTTATTAATATGTAAATTTGCTCCCTTAAATTCTATAGACGAGAGACCTGAGTAAAAGTAGAGTTAAACTTTGGTTACAGACACATTAATTTGAATATATACAGAATGAACAAAGAGGTAGTTATAGTATCCGCAGCGCGAACGCCGATTGGTAGTTTTATGGGAAGCTTGTCTTCACTTTCTGCTACTCAATTGGGCTCAACGGCAATTAAGGGAGCACTTGATAAAATTAAACTTGACCCATCACAAGTAGAAGAAGTATTTATGGGCAATGTTGTGCAGGCAAATGTTGGACAAGCACCTGCCAGACAGGCTGCATTAGGTGCAGGTATTCCCGATACGGTTCCTTGTACTACTATAAATAAGGTATGCGCTTCCGGAATGAAGGCACTGATGCATGCAGCACAAGCTATTGCGCTTGGCGATGCAGATGTTGTTGTAGCCGGTGGAATGGAAAGTATGAGCAATATACCTCATTATGTTTATATGCGTAATGGCCATAAGTTTGGACCATCAACTTTAATCGATGGCATGCAGAGAGATGGACTTGTAGATGCTTATGATCATAATGCCATGGGTGTTTGCGCCGATCTCTGTGCGACTGAACATAATTTTTCGAGAGAAGATCAGGATAATTATGCTATGCAATCCTATAACCGATCTGCTAAAGCATGGGCTGAAGGAAAATTTGATGATGAAGTAGTTCCCGTAACCGTTCCTCAAAGACGAGGCGATGCGGTGATTGTTTCTGAGGATGAAGAATATAAAAATGTAAAAATGGATAAGATTCCGGCTCTTCGTCCGGCGTTTAGCAAAGATGGAACTGTAACAGCTGCAAATGCTTCCACAATTAATGATGGCGCCGGCGCCATGGTTCTTATGTCTGCTGAAAAAGCCTCAGAACTTGGACTAACCCCTTTGGCAACGATTAAAAGTTACGCTGATGCTGCAAATGAACCTAAATGGTTTACAACGGCACCTTCAAAAGCACTTCCCAAGGCATTGTCTAAAGCCGGTATATCACAGGACGATGTCGATTTTTTCGAATTCAACGAAGCATTTGCTGTCGTAGGATTGGCTAATATGAAGTTATTAGGACTCGACGATAGCAATGTGAATGTGAATGGTGGTGCTGTTTCATTAGGACACCCACTTGGTTGTAGTGGAGTTCGGATAGTGATTACATTACTAAACGTATTGAAGCAAAATAACGCTAAGATCGGAGCTGCTGCTATTTGTAATGGTGGCGGTGGCGCATCTGCGATGGTGATTGAAAGAAAATAAATTTTGTTCGGTCTCCCAGAATGAACTACGGAATTTGTAATTTAAGTGTTGTTCCTTTACGAGCTGAAGCCGCTGACACTAGCGAATTGGTAAGTCAAGTACTGTATGGAGAGTTGTTTAAGGTTTTGGAAATTCGAAAAAAATGGAGTCGGATTCGATTATCATTCGATGGCTACGAAGGTTGGATAGATAACAAACAATTTCTTTTAGTTGAGGAAGAGGATTTTTATTCTTTAAAAGAAAAACCTTCCAAAATGTCTTCAGATCTGGTAGATTATGTTACTACTGCCGAAAATCAGTTATTATCTATTTGTATTGGTAGTAATATAAAAAGCAGTCCCTATCTACAACATAGTTTTGAAGGTAAATTCATTTCTGAAAAATTTCCGAAGCAACATCTTATTGAAACTGCTCTTATCTACTTAAACACTCCGTACTTATGGGGAGGTAAAACTCCTTTTGGTATTGATTGTAGTGGCTTTACACAAATGGTTTACAAACTCAACGGTTATCGTTTAAAGCGTGATGCCAGTCAGCAAGCCACGCAAGGCGAAGCATTAAGTTTTATTGAAGAAAGTGAACCCGGCGACCTGGCTTTCTTCGACAATTCTGAAGGGAATATCACACACGTAGGTATTATAATGAAAGATAATTATATTATCCATGCCCATGGAAAAGTGAGAATAGATAGAATTGATCACAGTGGTATTTTTAACTATGAAGCACGTGCTCATACACATAAACTTCGCGTGATAAAAAGAATTATCCCCAAATAAAAAAAGCCTGCGTACAGCAGGCTTTTTTTATTGTCTAATTTAGTTGTTTTATTGTCCGCCTTCCATTTCGGCAAGTCGTGCTTTCATAGCTTTAAACTGGTTGTCTTGTCCTAACTGACTATAGATTCCCATAAGTGTTCTAACAATTTCAACATTTTCCGGACGTAATTGTATAGCTTTCTCTAAATATGGTAATGCCGATTTATAGATACCTGTTTTCACAGCTTTCAATTCGT
>CBDUGY010000147.1:0-5778 GCA_965367015.1 uncultured Ulvibacter sp. | reverse complement strand
GACATGATTTCCGTCCCGAATATACCAAAATGAAGTTCCTTAAAAACTCATTTCATAATTTGGTTGGTTAGTGAAGACCGCCCGGCGTGTTATCCGGGCGGTTTTTTTGGATAAATAATATACCGTTTGGTATATTATACGTAACTTTGCCCCGAATCACGATATTATGCTCACCAAAGCCGAAAAAACCAGTAAATATATCATCGAGTGTGTAGCACCTATTTTTAATAAAAAAGGCTATGCTGCAACTTCCATGTCGGATATCACTAAAGCAACCGGCTTGACAAAAGGTGCGATTTATGGAAATTTTGTTAATAAAGAAGCTATTGCGATTGCAGCATTTAATAAGAATATTAGTGAACTACTGGGAAAAATTGCAAAACATCAGGAGTTAGGTAAATCCTCTTTAGACAAACTGTTTTTAATCACAGATTTCTATAGAAATTACCATATATATAATGCTGACTTAGGTGGATGTCCAATTTTAAATATAGGGGTAGATTCTAATCATCAAGACACAAAACTTCTGGAGAGAGTACAATATGTTATTGAAAAAACTCAAAATAATATTGTAAAACTTGTAGAATGGGCTAAGGCTGAAGGTGAAGTAAAACCTACCACTGATTCTATAAAATTTGCAAAATATCTATATACGCGTATTCAGGGTGCCATCTTTATGAATGAGACTATGAATGATCCGTCCTATCTTGTTGACGCTGCAAATGACATAGACATTTTTATTCACAAAAATTTAAAAATCTAATTTTTTTAATTATTAATATACCAATTGGTATAAAACTAAATTATGGACAAGCTACCAAAAGTACTGGAAAGTAAAACGAAAGTCAGATTTCAAGATTGCGACCCGTTTAACCACTTAAACAATGCAGCATACATCAATTATTTTAACAACGCCCGTGAGGATCAACTAATTAAATACTATGACATCGATATTTATGAAATTGCCCGTAAAGAAGGTAAGAGCTGGGTAGTTGGCAGTAATCAAATTGTTTATTTACGGCCTGCATTTTTAATGGAAGAAATTGTGATACAGTCTCAATTGCTCAAATTTGATACCTCAAATATTTTAGTGGAATTGAAGATGTTTAATGCGAATAAAACTGAACTTAAGGCAATAATGTGGGCAAATTTCGTGCATTTTAATTTATTAAATCAGAAAAGGGAAGAACATTCCGAAGAATTCATGAACCTCTTTAAAGCAGTGGTGAATCCGGTAAATGAATTAACTTTTGAGGATCGTATTTCATCATTTAAACGACAACGTGTGTAACAAAATGTATTGTTCGTTCGTCTCATATATATCAACCAATAAAATGAACGAATCATGAAAACACAAGAACTTAGCTTACATGAAAAAGAAAGATTATATCGCCCAAACCATTTATTGGGAATGTATATAGTCTTTATTACTGCCTTAACGATTACCTATTCTGTAATTACGGCATCTCAGTATCTATAAAAAAAGCCTCCCTTTAGGAGGCTTTCTTCTTTCATAGCAATGTTGACATTCAATTTTTTACCAACTGTCTATTTCATCTTTAATTTGCTCTTTTGTCTTTCCTGTACGTTCTTGTAAACGTCCAAGCATTTCATCAAATTTTCCTTCAGAGTAAGTCGTATCATCATCGGTAACTTTCCCGTATTTCTGCTTAAACTCACCCTTAATCTGTTTCCATTTTCCTTCTAACTGATCTGAATTCATAGTTTTTATTTTTAAAATTAATGTTATACTAAGATACCTGTATTGTCAATTTTAGTCACTTAATGAAAACTTAAATAAACATCTGAAAACATTATAATTCTGTTAAGCCATGTTAATTGGTGTTAAGAATCGATCTTTTCATATACTAAAAAAGCTTTATATCAATTAATCCTGAAAGATTATATACTACATTATCAACAAAATCTAAAATTGAGAAGATATGGTTTTCTTTTTTTCATACTTTTATTCCATAAAACCAATTATCGTGCGAAATCATCTCATATTATTACTAGTCTCAATTTTAATTTTCTCCTGTAATAATTCAGAAGACAAGAAAAAAGAACAAGCAGCATTACAGGAGATCACTACGACTTACTATTTAATCAGACATGCTGAAAAAGATCGAAGTAATCCAGATGAAAGAAATCCTAAGCTCGCTCCTGCAGGAATTGCTAGAGCGCAGAACTGGGCACAATATTTCGACAATATTGCTATTGATCAAATATTCTCGACAGATTATAGTAGAACAATGCAAACTGCCGCGTATACAGCTGCTCAGAAACAGATCGATATTCAATCTTATGATCCAACCGATTTATATAACGATGAATTTAAAACCCTTACGGAGGGTCAAAATGTTTTAATTGTAGGGCATAGCAATACGACGCCTCAATTTGTAAACGCAATTATTGGTGAAAATAAATATGTGGATATTCCCGATGATGAGAACGGCATGTTATTCATGGTTACAGTTACAGGAGATTCAAAAAGCGTTCAAATTTTCACGGTAGATTAGTTGGCAAGTAAGCTTACCTTAACATTTTCCGTTTCTATTTTGGATAATAACTCCAGCTTTCCCGCTTCGAAATCTTCATCCAGGTTTGTTAATTTAATATCTAGACTTTCCGGTTTGTAATTGTTATAGTCTACAAAACGAATACCATTAATTACTCTTGGATTATAAGCCTCTCTAAACCTGATACCGCCACCATCTGTTGCGTATTGATACGCTAGAAAATCTACAGTAAAATCATCCTTATGAATCCAGTAAACGAAGTTATCGTCATGATCGGTACCTCCACCTTCTTCTTCAAAACTTACTCCGATCTCATAATAAGATTTATCATTTATTATCGATTCTCCTAATAGTTCTTTTTTAACTGCGGGAGCATTCAGTAGATATGGAAGTTGTACAAAATAGTGAACAGAATTCACGCTGTTCGAATACGCTGTCGCCATCGAGTCTACTACTTTTACCAGCGTATCATTCCTAAAACGTTTGAACCCGTCGTTAGACAGTCTATCTATGGTAATGCCTAGCGAGTCTATGGTAATTCGCTCATAAATAAACTTTCCCCCTGTTCGTTGGCTCCGATAGTTTCTATTTCTAAAATCAAATTCTATAGCGACCTCATCACAATTATCATTGCAACTGGTAGCAATAGCTTTATCCACAATTTCTTGAGCCGTTAGCTCGTGCGTTTTATTTTTACATGATAAAATAAAAAGAACAGAACAAAGAATAGCCAGGTTTTTCATACGTTTACTTTGTAACAAAAGTACCTAATAGGTCACAAATAAAGACAGAACCTTACTAATTTCTACAATGCGAAACTTACTTTTTTTTATATGCTTTGTTTGCTCAAGTTCAATTTTAGCTCAAACTCCGGCTTATAAAGAGGCGCTTGCAACGTTTCAGGAATACTACAACAATGGAGATGCGAAGTCTGCCTACGAAATGATGGATATTTCAATGCAAAAAAAATTAACCTTCGAAAACACAGAATTGATTTTCAAAACTTTCAAAAATAATCTTGGTAGTTTGCTTTCTTTTGAATTTCTGAATGCATCAAATGATGTTGAAACTTATGTCACCACCTTTAGCCAGGGAAAACAAAATTTAAATCTCTCCTTAAATTCCGAAGGGAAATTAACCGGTTTACGGTTTTTACCTGCTGAGGATAATAGAATAGCGAGGATGGAACGTAATACAACTGTCTTGCAACTGCCATTTAAAGGTGAATGGTTTACAGTTTGGGGTGGCGATACCAAAGCACAGAATTACCATGTAATCTCTCCTACTCAAAAACATGCTTTCGATATTCTAAAACTCGGAAAAAACCGCAAAACTTATGAACGTAGTGGAACGCGAAATGAAGATTATTATGCTTTCGGTCAACCCCTTTACGCAGTTTGTGATGCGACTGTCCATACTGTAATCGACGGGGTTCCCGACAATAAACCGGGTGAAATGAATCCGGCGCAGCCTACAGGAAACACAGTCATTCTTAAAACTGAGAATGAAGAATATATTGTGTATGCGCATTTTGAAGAATCAACTATTGCTGTGAATGAAGGCCAATTGGTAAGGAAGGGTCAGTTTCTGGGAAACTGTGGTAACTCGGGTAACTCGACTGAAGCACACTTGCATCTTCACATCCAGGATGGCCCAAGTTTAATGACTTCAATTGGCGTAAAATGTTATTTTGACAACATAATAGTGAATGGAGTAGCTGAAGAAGATTACTCGCCAGTAAGATTGGATAAGATCTCGCGGCCTGAAGAATAATTATATTACTTTTGCATCTATGGCGATTCAGAAGAATGTAAAAATAAAAAATCGTAAAGCTCGTTTCGAATATGAGATCCTGGATACGTATTTGGCGGGAATTGTGTTGGCTGGTACCGAAATTAAGGCAATTAGAGAAGGAAAAGCCTCTATTGCCGAAAGCTTTTGTGAATTCCATAATAGCGAGCTTTTCGTAATAAATATGACAGTTCAGGAATACTCGCATGCAACTCATTTTAACCACAATCCCAGAAGTGAACGCAAATTACTTCTGAACAGAAGTGAGCTAAAAAAACTAGAGAAAGAAGTTAGAAACAGCGGCCTCACAATTATCCCTCTTTTACTGTTTACTAATGATAAGGGTTTGGCCAAAATGCAAATTGCGTTATGTCGTGGTAAAAAAGAGTACGATAAAAGAGATAGTATAAAAGAGCGAGACAGTAAACGAAATCTTAGTCGGATAAAGAAGGCATTTAATAATTAAAAGCCTAAAATTTTACTAAACACACTACTTTTTTCCTTGTAATTTCGTCTTTTTATAGAACATTTTAAGACACCAATGCAAAGATCGCTAGCACTACTTATAATTTTCATTTCATTCCTTTCTGAAGCTCAAATTGTTGGAAAAATAACCGACACAAAGGGAGAAGAACTTCCTTACGTTAACATCTATCTGGACAATTCTTATGTTGGAACAACCTCCAACGATGACGGAAATTATGAATTGAATATTTCCGAAGAAGGTAATTACACTATAATTTTTCAATTTCTTGGTTTTAAAAAAATCACTAAAAAAGTTGAAATTATTTCTTTTCCACACATATTAAATGTAAGTATGGAAGAGGAATCTGTAAGCCTTGATGAAGTAGTTGTTTCTAATGACGAAGATCCTGCCTATAGAATTATTCGTGAAACCATAGCAAGACGAAAAGAAAACCTTGAAAAAATTAGTGAATTTAGTGCCGATTTCTACTCTCGAGGCCTCTGGAAAGTTTACGATGTACCAGAAAAGATAATGGGACAGGAAGTTGGAGATCTCGACGGTGCTTTAGATTCTACTCGCAGCGGTATTATTTACCTTTCAGAAAGTATCTCAAAAATTTCGTATAAATACCCTAATGAATTTAATGAGCGCATTATCGCAAGTAAGGTAAGCGGAAACGATAATGGCTTTAGCTTTAATAGTGCACAGGAAGCGAATTTTTCGTTTTACGACAATACGATAGATCTAAATGCGGAAATTGTCTCACCCATTGCAAATAACGCCCTGGGGTATTACCGCTACAGACTCGATGGTATCTTTTACGAGGGAAATAAGCTGATCAATAAAATTGAAGTTACGCCCCGTCGCCCGAAAGATCGAGTATGGAAAGGCTTCATTTATATTGTGGAAGACGATTGGCAATTATATGGAGTAGAGATAACAACAAATGGGGAAGCAATTCAGGTTCCTTTTATAAAAGATCTTGTCTTTAAACAGAACTTC
>CBDUGY010000146.1:0-5913 GCA_965367015.1 uncultured Ulvibacter sp. | reverse complement strand
CAAGTGATTCACCAATTTGAACCGGATTTCCTTTCACTATTTTAAGCATCGGAAAAATAACAACAGTAATATCCCCTTCAAAATCTTTGCGAGTCGCTTGAAACTCTACCGTCTCTAATGAAGCATTGTATATACTCGTAAAAGCTTTTTTAATTTCTGTTTCCAGAGTTTGTTGTAAAGTATTTACCGACATTTTAAGTTCTGTTTGCAATTATATAAAATAACACCTGAGCTTAAGCCTCGGTGTTTAATGAGTTTCCTTTGCAATGGCTATGGAATAACGGGGCAAAGATACGAGAATTTTAAAGTTTCTTTTAACACCATTGCGTATCTTTAAAAGAAAAAAATGCTTGTAAATGTTTCTTATAACAATAAACAAATCAGCACCAAAATCGACGAAGAATTAGGAAAACCCTTCACGCTCTCAGAACGTATTAAAATGCGTGGGATCGGTTCGCCAAAACTCATTATTTCTGAAGCGAGTATTCAAATTAACAATTTACTTTTACTCGACAACAATCGCAATGTGTGTAACATCGAATTACGTCCGAAAGGTATCATCGTTGGGTTCCGCTCTTTGTTAGAATCTTACGGCCTTATTATCCCGTATTATAAATTATCGATCTATAAAGGCAAGGCTCAAGAATATTCGCTCTACAGGGACGACTATTTTATTAAAATTGAAGCAAAAGATAAAGTAGTACATAATTTCATGAATAAACTCATTTCTAAAAAAACAGAAAACTCTCCAACGCGTATAGAAGATCTTTAAATCAATTCTTTTTTCAATAACAAATCTCGTTGGTTCTCAGTGCCAAGGATATACTCGTGTTCGCTAAATACATAGAAACCATGTTTTTTATAAAATGCGACGGCTTTCAAGTTGTTTTCCCAAACACCCAACCATACCTGATCAATATTCAATGATTTTGCAAGAGCAAAACTCTTTTGAAGTAGCTGACGTCCAACAGATTTCCCTTTGTAGTTATTGATTACATAAATGCGTTCAACTTCAAGAGCATTTTCAAGTTTATCATCGGTCTGCGCTTTCCCGATATTTAGTTTGATATAGCCAGCGATAATTCCGTCGATTAAAGCGAAGAAGAACTTTACATCAGGATTTTTGAGTTGGGCTATCAGCTTATTTTTATTGAAATTTTCTGAAACGTATGTATTCATATTCTCTTCAGTATTTTCGGAAGCATAGGTATCGACAAAAGTCGATGTGGCAAGCTGCTGCAGAATCTCCAGTTCATCCAATCTAACTTCACGAATAAAAACACTTTCAGAATTCATTGCAATAAATTAGGCTCTATTTTTAACAAACACAGCCGCTACCAATGCCAAAACTCCTAAGCCAATCATACCTAAAGTTTGATTGCTTAATCCTTCTTTCGCCGAAACCTCTAAGGGCCCAATATCTAATACTTGCTGTGGCACGAAAGCATTATAGAGTCCGAAACAAATAAGTAAAACTCCTACAATGAGCAAAACTGTCCTTAATATTTTCATACAAATAAATTTATTTAACAATTTAAAGGTAGTTATTAAATAAGGAACGTAAAGTTCACCTTAACCGGATTTTAACCTTTGTTTATAGATATTGTTGTATTTTTAAACAAAAACGTTTTGAAAATACTACTTACAGGTGCGAATGGTTATATTGGAATGCGCTTATTACCTCTTTTATTAGAGCTTGGTCACGAAGTAGTATGCTCCGTACGTAATGCAAACCGATTATCGGTAGATGAATCTCTTAGAAAAAAAATAACTGTCGTGGAAATTGATTTTCTAAATGATCCCACTCCAGATTTACTTCCTAAAGATATAGATGCCGCGTATTACTTGATCCACTCTATGAGTGCTTCTACCGATGATTTTGATGAAAAAGAAGAGATATCAGTTAAAAATTTCAACATCTATATTTCTCACACCCAGTGTAAACAAGTAATTTATTTAGGTGGTATTGTAAATGAACAAAATCTATCTAAACATCTATGGTCCCGTAAAAATGTTGAAGACATTTTATATGAAGGAAAGGCAAAAGTTACTGTATTGCGTGCTGCCATTATTGTAGGCTCGGGAAGTGCCTCCTTTGAAATAATTCGAGACCTCTGTGAGAAATTACCTGTAATGATAACACCAACCTGGGTTAAAACCCGATGTCAGCCTATTGCAATTCGCGATGTATTAGAATATCTCACAGGTGTTCTGGGTAAAGAAGAATGTTATAACGAATCTTTTGATATAGGTGGTCCCGACATCCTAACTTATAAAGAAATGATGTTGCAGTACTCAAAAGCTCGAGGCTTGACGTTATACATTTTCGACGTTCCTTTTTTATCTCCCAAGTTATCATCATACTGGTTGTATTTTGTTACTTCAACTTCATATAAACTCGCGCTTAATCTTGTGGATAGCATGCGAATTGAAGTGATTACAAAAGATACTCGACTTCGGAAAATGCTCGACATCACACCTGTTTCCTATCTTGAAGCGATTGATCTTGCATTCAAAAAAATTAAACAAAACCAAGTAGTTTCCAGTTGGAAAGATTCTATGATTAGTGGTCGGTTTAGACAAGATCTTAAAAAATATATCGAAGTTCCGGATGAAGGATGCATGAAGGATAAACAATCTGTTAAAGTTACCGACCCCGAACGAGTGTTGGATAATATCTGGTCTATCGGGGGAACAAAAGGATGGTATTACGGGAATGGATTGTGGAAAATTAGGGGGTATATTGACAAACTCTTTGGTGGTGTTGGCTTACGACGCGGTAGAACTCATCCCAATAAAATCTATGAAGGCGATTCATTGGATTTTTGGCGTGTTATTTTAGCCGATAAGGAAGAAAAACGTCTCTTGCTTTTCGCAGAGATGCGCGTCCCTGGGGAAGCGTGGTTAGAGTTTGAAATTGATAAAGATGATGTACTTCATCAAACCGCAACATTCAGGCCACGCGGATTAATTGGTAGACTGTATTGGTATGCCATGCTACCTTTTCATTTCTTTATATTCTCCGGAATGATCAATAAGATTGCAAAAGCTTAGTTTAAGCTACTTTTGTTAGTTTCAGAAGCAAGCGGTAAAAAAACTTCAGCCATCATACATCTTGCGCTTCCTCCACCGCAAGTTTCGATAGTTTGAAGATCGCTGCTCAAAATCTCGCAATGCTTTTCTATAGCAGCAATTTGGTCTGGCATAAGGCTTTTATGTGCGGCTAAGCTCATTACCATATACTTTTTATCTTTCCCTTTTACCTGAAGCATATTCCCTGCAAATTGATGCATTTGCGCCTCCGTGATTTTAATAATCTCTTTACCCGAATCTTTTAAATGCCTGATAACATTTTTTCTTTCCGCTTTATCATCAATCGTATCTAAACAGATGACAGCAAATTTTTCTGCTAATGCCATCATTACATTAGTGTGATATATTGGTAAGCGCTCCCCATCAACTGTTTGGTAGGCAGTGAAAATCACCGGCATACAATCGAAATCCTCACAAAACTCAATAACCAATTCTTCATCGGCTCTGGCAGACAAGGCACAATAAACAATATTATTCACGCGATCTAACAATAAACTTCCGGTACCTTCAAGAAACAGCCCTTCCTCTTCAGCACTGGTATAGTCCATATAGCCTTCAATGAAAAACCCTTCACTTTCAAGTCGATCCATTACTTCTTCTCGCCGCTCTCGTCGTCTGTTTTCGGCAAACATCGGGTAGAGTCCAACAATTCCGTTTGGGTGAAAGCTCACCCAATTATTTGGAAAAATAGAATCGGGGGTATCCATTCTGAAATCATCATTTTCGACAATCACATTAACCCCAACTGCTCTTAATTTTTCAACGAAGGCGTCAAATTCGGCTTGTGCCTTGGCATTTATAACACTATTCTTTAAATCGATGTCTTCCTGAAAATAATTATTAACGGCTGTTTCTTCATTCATTCGAAACGCTACAGGGCGAATCATTAAAATATTGTTTGTTATCTGTTGCATGATATTATCGTAGCGGCTACGACATCTATTAAATAAATGTAAGTTTCACTGTCTGCAAAAATAGGTAAAAAAGAAAGCCATGAATATTTTATACGCTGAAAAAAACTGATTTTAATCATAATTAAAAAGACATTTCTTGCCTACAATTGTAAGGTATAATTATACATCTTGACTTAAGGCAGTATAAAACTATCCTAAATTAAGAGGTAGGGTATACTATTTGTAAACTGTTTTAGTTATAGGATAACAATTGCACCTCTATCATGAAAATATTTCTATATACCTGCGTATTATATTTAGCCTCATTTTTATCCGGAACGGCACAAGAATGGCAAACAAATATTGACACCGCAAAAGAAATTGCAATTGCTGAAGATCGCCCAATAATTTTGGTCTTTCAAGGATCAGACTGGTGTGCTCCATGTATAAAGCTGGATAGAGAAATATTTAGCACCGAAACTTTTAAGTTATTTGCGAAAGATCACTATGTGATGTTGCAGGCAGATTTTCCGAAGAGAAAAAAGAATGCTTTACCAGTCGCACAGCAAGAGCATAACAATTCTTTAGCTGAAAAATACAACAAACGCGGAATTTTCCCATTTGTAGTTGTCCTAGATAAAAACGGCAATGTTCTTGGCGAAACAGGATATTTCAAATCCTCGCCTTCAGCTTATATTGCACATTTGGAAGAAATTAAAGGATAGCATTTGAGAGTACTGACACTATTAATATTTCTTAGTTCTTTTTCTGTCACTGCACAGGAGATTCACAAACGCACTTTACTTTTAATGGGAAGTCGTTTTGAAATCACTGTAGTTGCAAAAGATGCCGAAGCAGCACAAGCACATATTAATACTGCAATTGAAGAAATAACTAGAATAGAAAATCTGATTTCCTCATGGAATGCGGCTTCACAAACTTCAGAAATAAATAGAAATGCCGGAATAAAACCTGTAAAAGTAGATGAAGAATTGTTTACACTCATTGGTCGTTGTGTAGAGCTTTCAAAACTAACCAATGGAGCCTTCGATATTTCGTTTGCTTCTATGGACAAGATTTGGAAATTTGATGGCAGCATGACAGAAATGCCTTCAGAAGAAAAAATTAAACATTCGGTTGCCGGAGTTGGTTATAAAAACATCATTCTCGACCCGGAGAATTTCACCGTCTTTTTAAAATTACCGGAAATGAAAATTGGTTTTGGTGCCATCGGAAAGGGTTATGCGGCGGATAAGGCTAAGGCTTTGCTACAACGTTATGGTGTGAAAGCAGGTATTATAAATGCTGCCGGAGATATGAATACTTGGGGGAAGCAACCAGATGGTACTCACTGGAAGGTGGCAATTACGAATCCCATGAATAAGAATAAGGCGTTCGCAATACTTCCTCTTGATGAAGGAGCAGTGGTAACTTCTGGTAACTATGAAAAATACGTGATGTTTAATGGAAAACGCTATACTCATATTATAGACCCAAGAACGGGTTATCCTTCTATCGGAATTATTAGTGCAACAGTTTTTGCTCCAAAGGCTGAGTTAGCCGATGCATTAGCCACTTCAATTTTTGTTATGGGAATAGACACCGGGCTTGATTTTATAAATCAGATACCGAAAATAGAGTGTATTTTGATCGATGATGCCGGTAAAATTTATACTTCAAATAATATTCAACTCGACACCAAAAAATGAAAAAGCTGATAATTTTATTTGTATTAATAGCAAATCTTACTTCCTGTGTGGTGGTAAAAGAATATGAAAAAGTAAATATTAACGATCCCGACATGGCATTGTCAAGCAGGAAAATAGACCGCTATGAGACCACAGCTCAGGCATACAGAGAAGCGGCGGTTGGGGCCAATGGAGGCAAAACCGGTGGTGGCTGCGGCTGCAATTAAGTAAGTGAAACC
>CBDUGY010000145.1:0-5960 GCA_965367015.1 uncultured Ulvibacter sp. | reverse complement strand
CATGGGGAGCAATTCGCTCCACGTTCTCAAAGGGATAAATTTTTCGGTAAAAGAGGGCGAGATGGTGTCTATTATGGGTTCTTCCGGTTCAGGAAAATCTACCTTATTAAATATTCTTGGAATGCTGGATGAAGCAGACGAGGGTACATATATATTGGACGGAAAACTTATAAAAAATCTAAATGAGAAGGTCGCAGCAAAATATAGAAATCAATTTCTAGGATTCATCTTTCAATCCTTTAATCTTATTAATTATAAATCGGCTTTAGATAATGTAGCTATGCCGCTTTATTATCAAGGTGTAAAACGCGCAGAGCGCATGGAAAAGGCCATGCACTATTTAGAGAAGGTGGGTCTTGCCGATTGGGCGACTCATTTACCCAGTGAACTTTCCGGAGGGCAAAAGCAACGTGTGGCAATCGCGCGAGCGCTTGCTAGCGACCCCAAGGTATTACTTGCAGATGAACCCACAGGTGCCTTAGATAGTACAACTTCTTTCGAAGTAATGGAACTCATTCAAGGTATTAATGATGAAGGAAAAACTATTCTTATTGTGACGCATGAAGATGATATTGCACATATGACGAAACGGATTGTTAATTTGAAAGATGGTATAATAATAGACGACTCTTTTGTAACACAAGTAATTGCTAAATCTCCATCAAATGTTTGATATAGAGCGTTGGCAAGAAATATTCGAAACAATTAGTAAAAACAAACTGCGTACATTCTTAACCGGAGTTTCTGTAGCGTCTGGGATCTTTATATTAGTAATTCTATTAGGTTTTAGCAGTGGAATTCAAAAAGGGGTCAAAGCCCAGTTCGAGCGGGATGCTACCAATCGGATTTCCGTTAGAACCAGAGTAACTACTAAAAGTTATAAAGGCCTTAATCCCGGTAGATATATTCAACTTCATAATGATGATTTTTCTCGAATAAATAATAAATACGAAGATGAGCTAGAGTATAAAACGGCTGTTTATAATATGTGGGGCAGTCAGATAACTTATAATGGCGAAACAGGCAATTACAGATTGGAAGGGGCTAATCCCGATCAACAATTAATAGAAAATGCTTCACTAACTTCCGGACGTTTTTTAAGCCAAAGAGATATGGATGAGTCGAGGAAAGTGGCTGTTTTAGGATATATTATACAAAAGGATTTATTTAAAGGAAAAGACCCCATCGGGGAGATTATTTCAATATTCGGAGTAAATTTTAAGGTGGTAGGCGTTTTCACAGATCCGGGTGGTGAGCGAGAAGAAGGTAAAGTTTATGTGCCCCTACCCGCGGCTCAGATTGCCTTCGCAGCCGGTGATAAAATCAGATCTCTCGCGTATACCGTTAAAATGGCCAAAGATTTTGACGAGGCAGTTGCCCTTTCAGCTATTCTTTCTGAAAATATAGAACAAGACATCAAAGCCAAGTACACCGTGGCCCCTGATGATCGAAGTGCGGTACGCGTGGATAATACATTAGAAGAGGCGAAAAAAATCTATACACTTATCGCTGTTATACGCAATGTGTTTTGGTTTATTGGGATCTTTACTATCATTGCAGGCGTTGTAGGTGTAAGTAACATTATGCTTATAATCGTTAAAGAGCGTACCAAAGAAATTGGCATTCGGAGAGCGATTGGCGCATTACCATCATCCATAATTGGGATGATTTTACAGGAATCTATTTTTATTACGGCAATAGCAGGCTTTGTCGGGCTGTTTGCAGGAGTAGCGCTGTTACAGTTGGTTAGTCCAATGGTAGACAACGATTTTATAAAGGCACCCCAGGTCGATTTCAACACGGCTATAACAACGGTAATAATACTTATTGTTGCGGGTGCACTAGCCGGTTATGTTCCTGCCAGACGCGCTGCAAGAATTAAACCTATTGATGCATTAAGAGACGAATAAAATGTTTAACAAAGACCGCTGGACAGAAATTATAGAGGCATTAAATGCCAATCCCTTCAGGACGTTGCTAACGGCTTTTGGAGTGTTCTGGGGAATTTTTATTTTAGTGGCACTTCTGGCGCTGACCAATGGTTTGAGAAATGGCGTTAGTAAGGACTTTGGAAATTTTGCAACCAATTCTCTGATGATGTGGGGCCAAGGTACTTCAAAACCTTATAAGGGTCTACCAAAGGGTAGACGCGTTTCCTTTAAATTAGAAGATGTGGCAGTTCTAAAGGAACAAATGCCGGAACTTAAATACGTATCTCCAAAGGCCCAATTAGGGGGGTATAATGGAGCAAATAATGTGACTCGTAAAGAAAAGACAGGCGCTTTTACAGTAAGTGGGGATTATCCTGAATTTATAAACCAGAAACCAATGGATATAACTGCGGGTAGGTTTATAAGTTACTCCGATATAAATTCGAAGCGTAAAGCAGTTGTGATAGGCAATGGTGTCGTGACAAGTCTTTTTGATAAGAATGAAGAACCGATTGGGGAATATATTAAAATTAATGGTGTGAATTTTATGATCGTTGGGACTTTTAAGGCGCCCGCCGATGGGGGAGATTCTGAAGAAGATGCGAATACGCTGTTTGTTCCCTTTACAACTTTTAATCAAGTGTTTAATAGAGGTGACAGCGTGGGATGGATGGCAATTACTGCTTATGATGAATATAGTATTACACAGTTAAAGCCCCGAATTCTTGAAATTATGCGGCAGCAACGTACTATCCATCCGGAGGATGCACGTGCCATAGGAAATTTTGATCGCGCCGAAGCCTTCGGTAGAATCACCGGACTTTTTGACATCTTAAAATTTGTAGGATATTTTGTTGGAGGTTTGATCTTAGCTTCAGGAATGATAGGGATAATTAATATTCTATTGATCTCCGTTAAGGAGCGTACTAAAGAAATTGGTGTTCGGAGAGCTTTGGGCGCAACTCCATGGAATATAAGGTTTCAAATAATTCAGGAATCACTAACCTTGACAATAATTTCGGGAATGGCTGGAATTGCCTTTGCGGCATTTGTTATTTGGCTGATGAATTATGCGCTGGAGGTTAGCGGTCCGGTAGATAATTTTGCAAATCCTTCTGTAAACATCTGGGTAGTTTTCATCGCGTTGATAGTTTTGGTAATTTCAGGAATTATAGCAGGTTTAGTGCCGGCCACTCGTGCAACTCAAATGAAACCTGTGGATGCTTTACGAACAGATTAATAAATAAGTTTAATAATTTAAAACGCCCGATAATACGGGAATTGAGTATGAAAAGAACACTAACTATTACTGTTTTAATTCTTATAGTAATTGGCTTTATTGCCGGACTCTGGTATGTTTTCAATTTAGATAAAAAGAATCCGGTAGTTTTTACTACCGAAAAGCCATCAGTTGAAACAATAGTTAAAAAAACGGTTGCTACCGGAAGTATCGTTCCGAAGGAAGAAATATTGATAAAACCAAATATCTCAGGAATTATCGATGAAATATTTGTTGTTGCCGGCGATGTAATAAAAAGTGGTGACCTTATTGCAAAAGTAAAAGTAGTTCCTAATATAAACTCGCTCAGTTCTGCCAAAAATAGTATTAACAGCGCTAGAACACAGCTAGAAACAGCTAGATTAGCCTTAGAGAGTCAAAAAAGTATTTACAACAGACAAAAAGAACTTTTTGAAAAAGGTGTGATTTCTGCCAACGAGTTTGACACTGCTCAATTAAGTTATACTCAGGCACAACAACGTTACAATCAGGAAAAAGTTACCTTATCTGGTGCACAACAAACTTTCGATATCGTTAAGACAGGTACAAGTAAAGGGTTGGGAGCTTCTGCAAATACCGAGATCAGAGCTACAGTATCAGGAATGGTACTGGATGTTCCTGTTAAAACCGGAAACCAGGTTATTGAATCCAATAATTTTAACGATGGTACCACAATAGCTACCTTGGCCGATGTTGATAAAATGATTTTTGAAGGTAAAGTTGATGAAAGTGAAGTGGGTAAAATAACCGAAAATCTTCCGCTGGAGATTACTGTTGGAGCTATTGAGAATAAGAAATTCGATGCGGTCTTAGATTATATAGCACCCAAAGGTGTTAGTGAGAATGGAGCCATACAATTTGAGATAAAGGGTACATTGAAAAAAGGCGATACAACCTTTATAAGAGCGGGATTAAGTGCAAATGCTTCTATTATTCTCGCAAGAGCCGACAGTGTACTAACGATAAAGGAAGCCTTGGTTCAGTACGACCCTAAAACCCTAAAACCCTTTGTTGAAATACAAACCGGAGATCAGGTTTTTGAACGTAAAGATGTTGAATTGGGTATTAGTGATGGGATTAATGTTGAAATTAAAAGTGGTATATCCAAAGACGATAACATAAAAGTATGGAATCAGATAAAAGCTGCTCCACAATTCGGAAATAATTAAAATTGGTTATTTCTGTTTATTTTTTGTAACAGATGTAACAATCACAAGACAAATCCAACAACTACAATCAACTATGAAGAAATTAGTAATTATACTTTTTTGTCTCTTTACGGGATTTCAGATAAATGCGCAAAACGATCAATGGACTCTTCAGGAATGCGTGCGATATGCACTTGAGAACAACATTGCCGTAAAACAAAGCGCCCTTGACGTTGAATTGGCTGATATTGAAATGAGCGATGCGAATGGTAATTTTTTACCTTCTATCAATGCGAACGCTGGAATTTCAGAAAGAACCGGTTTAAGTCAGAATCCTGTTACCTTTCAACCGGAAACTACAACTATCCTTTCAGCATCGGGTGGGGTGAATTTTGGTTATACTATTTTCGACGGTCTTAGAAACTTTAGACAAGTCCAGAGAGCTAAAATATCGAAATTAGCGAGTCAGTATCGATTAACAAAAATGCAAGACGATATTTCACTTTTTGTTGCCAATGCGTATTTACAGATCTTATTAAATAAGGCAAATCTTGAAGTTATAGAATCTCAGAATGAAGTCACGATGGCTCAAATTGAAAGAACCAATGATTTAGTAGATGCCGGAGTGCTTCCACGTGGGGACCTTTTGGAAATTCAGGCAACTAACGCAAGTGAAAGACAACGTATTGCAGTTGCTGAAAATGCGGTTCAGATATCAAGGATAAGCTTAGCTCAATTACTGCTGATAAAGGATTATGAGAATTTTGATATAGCCGATGAGGATTTTGATGTTGTAGATGATGGAATTTCATCAAAGCCGGTCACCGAAATCATTAATGCCGCACAGGAGAATCGCGCCGAAGTAAAAATTGCCGAACAAAATGTGCAGCTTGCTCAAAAGGATCTTCAAATAATTAGAGGCGCTTATCTACCAACCCTCTCAGCCTTTTTGGGATATAGTACTAACTATACCAATAAGGATTTTCTGGAAAGGAGTTTTAATCAGCAGTTATATGAGAATGACGGAATAAACTATGGTTTAAGTTTATCTATTCCAATTCTGAACGGTTTTGCAGTTCGCAACAATGTTAAGCGAAATAAAATAAGTCTGAAAAACAATGAGTATCTGTTGGAACAGGCAAAATTAGATCTTGAATCGAATGTTTACCAGGCTTATGTTGATGCGAAGGGGGCATTAAAAGCTTTTGAAGCCGCTCAGGCTGCTGTAACATCTCAGGAATTAGCTTATCAATATGCAAGAGATCGATATGATGTTGGATTGACGAATGCTTTTGATTTCAGTCAGTCTAAATTACGTTATGACAATGCAAATATTGAATTGAACCGAGCCAAATACGACTATATCTTTAAGATAAAAGTATTGGAGTTGTATTTTGGAATACCTGCAACAGAATTAAAGTTTTAAGTATATAATTACATTTTTGTAAACTCTTGTAGCTTTTGTAACAGAGTCGCTTGAGTTTGAATAAGCAACCTTATTAATTATGAAGAAAAAAACACTTATATGGATTATCACAATTGCGGTACTATTATTTGTACTTCTCATTGCCGGGAAAAAATTGGGATGGTTTGGAAAGAGCG
>CBDUGY010000144.1:0-6014 GCA_965367015.1 uncultured Ulvibacter sp. | reverse complement strand
TTGGGTCTTTTTTTTTTATAGTAGCATCCCCGCAAGTTAAGTGGTAACTAAATACGCTGAGATATTTGCAACAGGGATAGAACATATATCCTTTTTGTGCTAAATATTCGCGCAAAAAGATAGGAGTGATAGCCCGAGCGTTGCCCTAGGAATGAAAAATAGATTTGATGACGAGTCGCAAACCCATAAACAGCAAATAAATTGTGAAGATCATTGCAATAATACCCAAAGTAAGGAAAATGTAGATTGGGATGTTTTCTTTATTTAATATTGCGAATGTGATTAAATAGGTGCTTAGTACGATAAGTGGAATGCCAAAAGCGAGTCGTTTTAGCCCTTTAACCAACAACTGTTTGTTTGTGTGTCCTTTTCTATTTTCGGTCATCTTTATAAGAATTGATTGCCTTTCTCACACTTTGGTGTTTATTCAGAAGAAATTGTGCTTCATCTTCTGCAATATCTAACTCATCCATTATCATACGCGTACCTCTATCCACAAGTTTATTATTGCTTAGTTGCATATCTACCATTTTATTTCCTTTTACCCGACCTAATTTAATCATGGCAGCAGTGGAGATCATGTTTAATACTAATTTTTGAGCCGTACCGGCTTTCATTCTGGAACTTCCGGTAACAAATTCAGGACCAACAATAACTACCACGGGGTACTTGGCTGTAAGAGCTAAAGGGCTTCCTTCGTTACATGTAATACATCCTGTAGCGATATTATGCTCGTTACATTTTTTCAAGGCTCCAATAACATAGGGAGTAGTTCCGGAGGCAGCTATACCAATTACAACATCTTTTTTAGAGATATGATGCTCCTGCAAATCTGTCCAGCCTTGATCATGAGAGTCTTCGGCGAATTCAACTGCTTTACGTATTGCGCGATCCCCTCCGGCGATTAAACCAACGACTAATTCATGAGGAACACCAAATGTTGGTGGACATTCACTCGCATCCAAAATTCCTAAGCGTCCGCTCGTGCCAGCTCCAATGTAGAATAATCTTCCACCGTCTTGTAAAGACTTCGATACTATCTCGGTAAGATTTGATATCTGAGGTAACGCCTTCTCTACAGCGAGAGGTATTGTTTTGTCTTCCGCATTTATGCTTTTGAGCAATTCTGTAATACTCATTTTTTCCAAATGGTTGTAATTAGAATCAGACTCGGTTGTTTTGGTAAAACTCATATTCAAATTTACGGTTTTTGAAGGATAAATTGTAGTATAAAAAGAGAAGCATATATAGAGAACATAGCTTCAAAATTTATTGCGATGTAAAGTTCAACGACAGGCAATCGGGTGCATAGAAATTATTCTACTATATAAACTATTGTCGATACTTCAGATACTCTGAAATAGCCTAACGGAAAGTTATCTATATTAGTTTCGTTTATAATATTACCACGCACTGTAGCAGGTTGTGTTTGAAAGGGTCCGCTGCTTTGATCGGTACTTTGTTGCAGTAGCACAAACATAAAGTTGTAAAACTGTTCGTCTACTCCGTAAAGATTAAACGTAACTTCATCTCCTGCTTCGAGATCTTCAACTAAGAAAAATCCGAAAATTCTATTTCCATCGAAGAACTCATCAAAAAATGTATCGAGCAGATCACCTTTGGCAGAAAGTCCCTCAAAAAAATAGAAATTATCAACACCGCCGGGATCGGTAAAGAATACCTTCAGTTCGATATCTTCCCCGGTAAAGCCGCCATCGTTACGTTGTTCAACAAACTCTAACGGGGGAACAGTTTGGAGATGTTGGGTCGCTGTATAATTTTCACCCTGATAAATGATATTAAGTGTATAATCAATATCAATTTCAGGGGTAAGATCACTTTCATAAATTCCATCCTGAGTATAAGTAAATGGGAATGTATTACCGTTATTGTCGGTTATAGAGACAAGTGCATCATCTACCACCGGAATTTGATTTTCGAAAAACGGAGCTGTAGTGGTTAACTTTACCGTTGAACTTGAACTCCCATCTTCACGCAGGTTCAGATTGGCTTGGATCACTAATCTGGGATCGCTGGTGTTGAGATCAACATCAATAACATCTTCACAGGCGGTTAGCATTCCGAAGAAAAACAAAAAGTATGCAAATTTCTTCATGATTTAAAATTTAAAATTATACGTGATCGCCGGGATTATTCCAAATATTGAAAGCTTTACAGCTTCATTCTGACCAATATCAGTATTCTCTCTAAAAGAAATGGACGATGCATTTTTTCGGTTATATACGTTGTAAATACTAAATACCCATTCGCTTTTCCAGCGTTTTTTTGAATCCGGTTTTGGCGTCCAGGTGGCCGAGAGATCTAAGTGGTGAAAATCGTTTAACCGACTACTATTTCTCAATTCATAAACCGGAACAATCAAGCCTTGGTATTCATATTGCCCTTCAGGGTAGGTGGTTGGTTGTCCTGTTTGGTAAATTAAATTGGCTCCAAAAGACCATTTTGGTGTCCATTCGTATTGTGCGGTAATTGAAATATCATGAGTTCGGTCCCAAGGAGAATTGTACCATTGTCCGTTAGCGATTCCTGTTTCTACAGGGGTTCTGCCGGGGGTTTGTTGTTCACTCTTAGAAAGAGTATAAGCAATCCACCCTTGAAGTTTACCTTCGGTTTTTCTAAACAATAACTCCAAGCCATAGGCCCGGGCATCTCCATTTAAGATTATTTGTTCGACTGCATTATTAGCTATGAGATCGGCGTCGTCAACATAATCAATTCTGTTTTTAACATTCTTATAGTATGCTTCTACTTCAAAGGAATAGTTTTCGAATGTTTTAAAATAACCAACCGCAATCTGATCTGCTAATTGAGGCTCAATATATTTTCCACTAGGTGCGTAAATATCAAAAGGAGTGGGGGAAGTAGTATTGCTAATTAGATGTATATATTGTGCCATTCGATTATAACTTGCTTTAACTGAAGACGAATTGTCGAGCTGATAAGCTACTGCTAATCTGGGTTCCAAATTTGCAAACGACCTAATTGTTTTACTTCTGTCTGCTGAAATAGTGTCTATAGGCGTGGCTTTTTCGTAAATTTTCAAGGTTTCATTGAAAACAATAGGGTTGTCATTTTCGTATATATTCAGTTCATCCTGACCGAGTCTGTTAAAAGTAGACAAACGCAATCCTCCTTGTATTGCAAGTTTGTTGGTTAGCTCAATTTCTGCATCAACATATACGGCATTTTCGAAAGCATATTTATCGGTCAACTTAAAGGGATTAATGCCCGAATTCTCACCAGTGGGTTTGATGTCGCCGGGATTAAATTTATAATAAATACTATTAAAGCCATAGCGAAGATCTATATCTTCAGAAAGGAAATGTGTAAGATCGTACTTGAAGTTAAAGTTCCTAATACCGCTATCGAATTTAAAATCGACGAAAATAAGTTCTAAGCCGTAATAATAGTCTGAATAGATTAAAGAGAGATTAGAAAAGAGTTTATTTGAGAAAAGATGATTCCATCGTAAATTCAATGTAGCATTTCCGAAGGTATTCGAGAAGCTATCATTGATGCTAAATTTATCTCTTCCGAAGTAACCCGACAAATACAAACGATTATTTTCATTAAGATTATAACTTAATTTAGTATTCAAATCATAGAAATAGGCTACATTATCATTATCGAAAAGGGGAAGAAAGAGATGCGCATAGCTACTGCGACCTCCGACTAAAAATGAGGCTTTATCTTCGAGTATCGGACCTTCTAAAAGGAGTCTGCTTGCCACCAGACCGATACCACCAGTTGCACCAAATTTCTTTTTGCTGCCATCTTTTTGATAGATATCTAATACTGAAGAAATTCTTCCACCATATCTAGCGGGTATTCCACCTTTGTAGAGTGTAAGATCTTTAATCGCATCGGGATTAAAAACAGAAAAGAAACCGAATAAATGTGAAGAATTGTATAGAGTTGCTTCATCTAACAGAATTAAATTTTGATCGGCAGCTCCTCCGCGAACGTTGAAGCCACTGGCACCTTCACCTGCATTTGTCACTCCAGGTAGTAAAGTAATAGCCTTGATAACATCAGCTTCTCCCAAAACAACCGGAATTTTTTTAATGGTATTTGAAGAGAGTGTATTGGTACTCATTTGAGGTTTGCGGATATTCAATTTTTCGATGTCGGCTTTGACAATAACCTCGTCAAGTTCTTCGGCGTTGGTGGTTAGCAGAATATCATTTTTGATACTTTCAGAAAGAATTATATCGACTTTCCTTGTATTAAAACCCAAACTACTATAAAACACCTCGTAATTTCCTTTAGGAAGGGTTATAGAATAAAAACCGTATTCATTGGTAATGGCCCCTGCTTGTAGTTGGGGAATGATAACATTTACTCCAATTAATGTTTCGCCCGTCTCTGCTTCCGAAACAGTTCCACTTAGTGTAAATTTTTCCTGAGACCATCCTATTGAACAATAGAGTAGTAGAAGGGATAGTACTAATTTTTTCAATTCTCAAATTTCCTTAAAAATAGCTATAAAAAAAAGCCTTCGGTTTTAAGGAAGGCTTTTTTAACAAAGTTTTAATTTATTTTATTGCTGAAAGTATTTCGTTAAAAGATTTACTGGCACGCATTTCTTTGTTTACCAACTCTTCAGTTGGTTCATAATATCCCCCTATATCTACCGGCTTTCCCTGGGCGTTTTTCAGCTCCTGGAGGATTTGCGATTTGTGTTCATTCAATTTTGTAGCAATAGGCGTAAATCTATTTTTAAGCGTTTGGTCTTTGTCTTGCTTTGCCAATGCTTCTGCCCAGTAAAGTGCTAAATAAAAATGACTCCCGCGATTATCGAGTTCGTTTACTTTTCTTGATGGCCCTTTTTTATTTTCCAATAACTTTTCTGTAGCCTCGTCTAAAGTTTCTGAAAGCAAAATTGCCTTCGGATTGTTGTATTTCTCACCTAAATGTTCCAGTGAAACGGCCAGCGCAAGGTATTCTCCAAGTGAATCCCATCGTAAGTGACCTTCCTCTAAAAATTGTTGCACATGCTTAGGTGCTGAACCTCCGGCTCCGGTTTCAAAGAGTCCACCTCCATTCATTAACGGGACAATGGATAGCATTTTTGCACTAGTCCCCAATTCCAAAATGGGAAATAAATCGGTTAGGTAATCCCTGAGAACATTTCCACTTACAGAAATCGTGTTTTCACCCGCTTTAACACGTTCTAGCGTATATTCGGTTGCCTTTTCAGGAGAAAGTATTTTAATATCCAAACCTTCGGTATTATGGTTTGGCAAATATTGGTTTACTTTTTTTATAAGTTCGGCATCGTGTGCTCTGTCTTTGTCCAACCAAAAAACGGCAGGCCAGCCGGTGGCACGAGCTCTACTCACAGCTAATTTTATCCAATCCTGAATAGGAAGATCTTTTACCTGACACATTCTCCAGATATCACCTGCTTCAACCTGATGCTCAATTAATACATTTCCCTGAGCATCAATAACACTTACCTTTCCGTTAGCAGAAACTTCAAACGTTTTGTCGTGTGACCCGTATTCTTCAGCTTTCTGTGCCATTAAACCAACGTTTGGAACTGTCCCCATAGTAGTAGGGTCGAAGGCACCATGCTTTTTACAGAAATTAATCGTAGCCTCATATATACCTGCGTAACTACTATCCGGAATAATAGCTTTAGTGTCTTTACTTTTACCGTCGGGGCCCCACATCTGACCCGAGTTACGAATCATTGCCGGCATTGAGGCATCGATGATTACATCACTCGGCACATGTAAGTTCGTAATTCCCTTATCGCTATTTACCATCGCGAGTGGAGGCTGGTCTTGTAAGATTTGTTTTATTTCTGCATGAATTGCCGATTGTTTTTCTGCGGGCAGTTCGTCGATTTTTGAGAGCAAATCTCCAAAACCATTATTTACATCAACTCCAATAGCTTCAAAGTCGGAACCATATTTTTCAAAGAGTTCTTTAAAAAATACACCTACTGCATGACCAAAAATGATTGGGTCGCGTAAATTCATAAATTT
>CBDUGY010000143.1:0-6234 GCA_965367015.1 uncultured Ulvibacter sp. | reverse complement strand
TCGGGGTATTTAAACTGCATTCCTAAAAATATTTATCAAAGATAAAAAATGCAAAGTAATTCTAACTATTTCTTGATGGTAAACGTAAATGTACTTCCATTGCCTAATTCAGATTCCAACCAGATATCTCCGCCTAGCTTGTTAACCAGACTTTTAACCGTCGCAAGACCAATTCCTGTGCCCTCTCGCCCCAGGCTGTCTTTTATACCACCTGTGTTAAAGAGCTCAAAAATATCACTTTGTTTTTCCAGTTCTATACCCCTTCCATCATCCTTCACGGTAAATTTATAAAACAATTCTTGCTCTTCGAAATCGATTGTAACTGTACATTTGTGCTTATCTGTATATTTTAAAGCATTATCGACCAGATTCAGAACTATTTGAGTAAGCGCAGCTTTATTAATATTTTTAAGCGTCCCCGTTTCAGGATAACATAGTTCATTATTTTTAATAATCAGCATTTCTTTAATTTCTTCACAAAAATCTTTGATCGAAATATCCGTTTTTTTCTGCTCCAGGAGAACTTCTGTTTTATAGAATTTCAGAATACCATCGATATAACCTTTAAGAGTGGTTGTCGATTCTTCGATATAATCGAGATATTGCAGCGATTCAGTACTGAGTTGTGCTTTGTTTTCTTCACGCAACAGTCTCGTAAGTGAGGTGATATTTGCCAAAGGTGATTTAAGGTCATGAGACACAACATTAGCAAAAGCATTGAGGCGTTCGTTACGTTGCTGTAATTCGAATTGGGCAGCTTTTAGTGCTTCATTTTTCTTGCGGAGCTCGAAAATGTTTACCACCTGATTTGCCAATGCGATTAAGGCTTTTTTCTGTTTACTATTTAAATCTCTGGGTTTGGTATCGTAAACGCATAACGTACCCAAGGGATATCCTTCGGGATTTATGAGTGGTACGCCCGCATAGAATATAGTATTGAACGCTTCTATCGTAGGATTTCCGATAAAACGTTCATCTTTTCTGGCATCATTAACTATAAATATTTCGGAAGTATCAAGTATAGCATGTCCGCAGAAAGACGTTTCTCTGGGAGCTTCGGAAATATTTGCACCATAACATGATTTGAAAAAATTTCTCTCACTATCTATTAAAGTAATAAGCGATATGGGGACTTCACAAATAGACGCAACCAGTGCGGTAATATTATCGAAATCTCTTTCCGGAAGTGTATCTAAGAGATTGTATTTTTTAACTTCGGAAAGCCTTTTAGCTTCATTTTCGGGGAGTTTTGGTGATATCATGGCATCTCAGAATTAAAAAATATACGTAAAAACGATACTTATAGTTTTTTAGTATGATTTATGAGCTTATTGGCTGATAATAAAGAAATCGAAACTTGTTCCTTCTCCTATCTTCGAAGAAACCGTAATATCTCCCCCAAGATTAGTGATCAATTTCTTTACGGTAGATAATCCAATACCATGCCCTTTTTTACCATTTCTGTCGAGATTTCCTACGATAGAGAAAAGTTCAAAGATTTCTTCCTGTTTTTCTTTAGGGATCCCCATCCCATTGTCGGTGATTCTAAACAAGTATCTGTCGTCAACCTGCGTACAATCAATATTGATTACAATTTTTTCTTTGTCGTTATATTTTAAACTATTTCCAATTAAATTTAGCATTATTTGCTCTAATGCAACCCGATTACAGGTAAGTAAAATATCCTCTTTTGGAAAATTAATATCACAGTTTAAATTGATGTTTAGTAATTCTATGATTTCTTCGAGGAGATGGTTTAAATTAAATGTCTCGCGATAACCGGCCGAAGCATTGTCACTTTCATAATGAGCTAGGAGCCCTGAAATGTACTCGCTCAGAGTAAATGAGGATTGCTTAAGGTAGCTAAGATATTCCTGCGCCTGTTTATCTAAATGTTCAGAATACTTTGCTCTGAGAATATCTGTAGTGAGAATCATATTTGCCAAAGGCATTTTCATATCGTGAGAAACAATTCCCGCAAAATTTTTGAGTTCCTCATTTCGGGTATGTAATTGGTCTTGCAGTTTTTCTAAATAGATGTTCTTTTTACGGATTTCAAATAAATTCATTGTTTGAAATGCTAACGACTTCAATGCACTCTTCTGTTTCTCGGTCAAAATTCGAGGTTTAACATCAAAAATACATAGAGTTCCCAATGGCATACCTTCCGGGCTCGTTAGTTTAACCCCGGCATAAAAAACTGCTCCCTGATTAGTAACAGATGGATTATCCTTAAATCGATCGTCTTCTCTGGCATCTTCTACAATAAAAATCTCAGCTTCATCAACGATAGCATGGCTGCAAAAGGATGTATTGCGTGGCGCCTCGCTTTGTGGAATACCGTGATGTGATTTAAAAAAATTACGATCTGCGTCCAGTAGCGTTACCAGTGAAATAGGTACATCACAAATGCTGGCAGTAAGAGCGGTAATGGTATCAAAATCCTCTTCCGGGAGGGTGTCTAAAAGCCCATAAGCATGCACAGCCCTTAGCCTTGCTTCTTCATTAATCGGAATAGTGGGAGATATCAAATGGATATTGTAAGGTTTGTATTAAATAAGCAAATTGCTAGTAATAGCAAAAATAGGCTATTTAACCCGAATCGGAACTTTATCAAACCTTTTTCTAATAAATTCAAAATTTTTCGAAAACCCCGAGTCCGAAAAGTGCAAAATCATATTTAATAGGATCTATAGGGTCTAATTTTCTAAGAGCAGCATCAAGTTCAGCTAAGGCTTTGGCATCATTCTGTTTTCTTTTTATAAGTCCTAATTTTCTGGCCACATTACCTGTGTGTACGTCTAATGGACAAGATAGTTTTGATGGCGATATCGACTTCCATATACCAAAATCTACACCCGTTGCTGCATCCCGTACCATCCACCGTAAAAACATGTTGATGCGCTTCGCCGCCGAATTTTTTAACGGGTCACTCAAATGCTTTTTTGTTCTTTCAGGATGGTCTAACGAAAAAAATAGTTTCTTGAAATGGTGTATCGCGGTCTGCAGAGATTCCCCTTGAGAAAATTCTGAGAATATACTTTCAAGTCCGCCATGATTTAAATAGATATTCTTAAGCGCTTTTATAAAGTAAGTTAAATCGGTTTCATTAAATGTTCTATGCACAAAGCCGGAAAGTTTTTCGGCATCATCTTCCGTAAAATTTATCACAAAATCATAAGGTGCATTACCCATCATTTCCATCATACGATTTCCATTTGTGATAATACTTTTGCGATTACCCCATGAAATTGTGGCAACTAAAAATCCTGCAATTTCTATATCTTCTTTTTTAGTGAAGCGATGCGGGATTTGTAGTGGATCGCTTTCGATAAATTTTGGGCTATTGTATAAATGAGCCTTTTCATCTAAAAATTCTTTAAGCTCTTTTTTATTCATTTCTCAAGTTTAAAGAATAAAAACCGTTCGAAATTTCCTTCCCCAATTGCTGTGGCATAACATTATAATTATCTCTAAAATAATCAAACTGAATTGCCTGCATAGTGGGAAGAGGGCCATCGCCAGTACCCCAGAAAAAATCCATGCCCGCTGGAGAATAAAAGGTAAATTTTCCTTCGGAAACCTTTACATATCGAGTCTGGATAAATCTTGTATTGGGGTGTGGAAAAACTATATTTTTTACGGAGAAAGGTGTCAAATTGCTTTGAAATCTATTGTTTGTCAACTCTGAAAGGGGCATGGGTACAACTAAGGGTATGCAAACCAGAACCGCTGTAACTATCAAGAATAAACTAATCAAGCTCATTTTCTTAATGAACACAGTAAAAATTGCTATTAAGAGCAACATAATAGCTCCGAAAAAGAAACGATATTGTGGCGATCCAAACCATACCAAGATCAATTGAAGGATAGCAAATATCAGTAATATGAAGAAGGGTTTTTTATATTCAGACTTCCAAATCACAAAAGGGAATATTGCCAAGAGCAAAATGAAGGTCTTATTGAAGAAACCGTGAAGTCCGGGCAAAGATAACCAATGGATAAATCTAGCGAATGCCGAGCTCGATTGAAATTGTTCCTCACTCATAAAAAAACCGTAGAGCTTAGTTTGATGCGTGATAAAATAGTGCATGCTATCGGGAATTTTCCATGTAGTCGTATCACTTCCGAAAATTTGTAAGGGGTAAAGAGGGTAACCACTAATAACGAAGTTTTTTGTGAGAAAAAGTAGAAATGTCACAATGCTTAAGCTGCTAAGTATCAATAAATCTCTTTTTTGAAAGCACTCATTTCGCAAAAGAAGAATTATTGGAAAAAGTAAAAGCAGAATTGCAGTTACCTTAATAAATGTTGCACAAATCGCCAGACAAAACAAGACTACATAAATTCTATTTTCTTTTGAAGGTTGTACCATTTCCTTGAAAAATTCAGAAAAGATTAAAAATGTACAAATGTATATTGGCAGGTCCGGAGATGGTGCGTCTATAAATTGAAATAGAAAAACATTGAAAAACAGGAAGGAACCTTGAAAAAGGTGAAAAGCCTTTTTCGATTTGTAGTATTTATTCAGCCCGTCCACCGCATAAAAATTCGCCGCGCACAGAAAGAAACCATTTATATCGTTCAAATTAGCGATAGTTCCATCAATATTTAAAGCACTCTGAAGAATATGCCAGCCGGAAGTTTGTGCTAAAAACGGATGAATGTTTGCCAAACCCTTAACCAAACCATAGGTGTCCAGCCATTTAATTGTTTGTATGTAATAAGATTCGTTATCGAGAATAAAGGGTACTCCCGAACTCTTGGCAGCTGCAAATACAACGAGTATTGTGAAAATCAGCTTTAGAATGGTGGAAAGCGCTCTAAATCGGTTTTTGATATCCATTCCATAAGATCTCAGGTCTTTCCGAAGTAATCCACCTATACCTACCGCCATGGCTGCTAAAACAATATCAAAGACATAGTTTAATCCGCCAAATAGAATCCACGTCCCTGAAAGTATAATTATGGCAAAGCCACCCAAAAGCAAGGTAAATACCGGATGCAGGTTTGGTGCTTTTAGCAATTTTAAGATTAGGAGTCCGTAAACAGAGAGAATCGCAAAAAGATAAAACCAATATGCCAGAATCAGCAGCATTTTTATTTTACGATTTTTCCGTCCTGCATAACGAGTTTTCTATCGGCCATCCCGGCAAGATCCTCATTATGAGTAACAATTACAAAGGTCTGCCCGAATTCATCCCTCAGTTTAAAAAACAGATTGTGTAGATTTTCGGCACTTGCGGTATCCAAATTACCACTAGGCTCGTCGGCTAAAATTATGGAAGGGTCATTTATTAATGCTCTAGCCACGGCAACGCGTTGTTGTTCCCCTCCGGACAATTCATTGGGTTTGTGGCTAATCCGGTGCGAGAGGCCTAGAAAATTGAGCAGTTCTTTCGCTTTTTTCTCGGCTTCAGTCCTGGAGGTATTTTTGATGAAAGCAGGGATACAAACATTTTCAAGCGCTGTGAATTCTGGTAGGAGTTGATGAAACTGAAAAATAAACCCCAAATTTTCATTTCTGAATTTTGCAAGCTCTCTTCTGTTCAAAGAGGCTATTTCAGTTTTATTAATTTCAAGGGAACCTTGTTTATTATCAAAATCATCTAAAGTGCCTATAATATGTAGAAGCGTGGTTTTACCAGCTCCTGAAGCACCAACAATAGATACAATCTCACTTTTTTCAATGTGTAGATCAACGCCCTTTAAAACGTGGAGATCATCGTAATATTTATGAATGTTTTTAGCTTCAATCATTCGCATTGCTTTGCATTGTGAAATTAGCATTTTAGACTTGATTACACAATGTAAGTCCCAGACATTTAGGAATTATTTTTTAAGAGGTATTTAATATTGTTGTAATCAATAAAGTACGTAACCCTTAAAGATAAAGTGTTTTGTTGTGGTTGGCTAAACAGGTTGTTCAAGCTCTCACCATAACTAATGGTTGCGAATTCATCCAGATTGAAAATCTGATTGCGATAGAGTAGGGTAGCTTCACTTCCGGGAGCGAAACGCCAGCGAAAACTGAGGTCTAAGTTCCAGATATTAAAATTCTGATTTGGATTGTTTTCCGAAATATCGTACTCAACAATGCTACGGGTTCCATCATCATTTAATATGAAGAAGGTATTATCGCTGTAATCTACCGAACTCCAAAAATTTCGAAATCTGAGATCAATAGCCTTGTAGGGATCAAAATTATAACTTGCTGAAATCGCAGTTTCAATA
>CBDUGY010000142.1:0-6264 GCA_965367015.1 uncultured Ulvibacter sp. | reverse complement strand
TCGGCCCTACGAATTTGAAACGCGGTCAGTCTACTTATTTCGATGCAACCATACATGGAGTTGGGACTATTCAGGAACCACTTTCGTATACTGTGGTTAATGACACACCTAATATAGTGCGACTTGATGGTGGTAATGCTCAGTCTTTTGTTATTAATCCTGGAGACGGGGAAGCAGGAAATTGGTTTCATCATTTTAATATCCAGAGCCTAACTACCGGAAATTTCGGACTTACGACAACGCTCGTCGTACCGGATACTCCTTATCCTGGTAATAATTCGACGCCTAATGGTGTTATTTCTGAGGAAGCTTCAGTACCCACTCAGGAAAATATCGACTGCCGCATATTGAACCAAAGTTTTAATATTAACTCTCAAGCTTGCTCACAACTTGGCGGTGCGATCTTCGATGGCAGCTATGAGACTATGGTGAATGAGAGCGAAGAATATTTTGAAACAAGTTCGGTTTCAGTAAATAGTATTCAGGATAGTAATGAAATTCAATTTGAATTAAATATTGAAGGTGGTGATATCCCTGAAATGGTTGTTTCTACGAATGTACCTTTAGATCCTGAAGTTGAGGCTGCGGTTCAATTTTTAACAACTTCGGAAGAAAATTATTCTTTCCACCAGACGAATCAAACCTTTGGGCAGCCAAGTGCCGCTACTATAGAAACTGTCTTGCTGTTTTCAGACGGAAGCTCACAAACCATAAATACCCAAGTGAATTTCGACGGAAACCCTTTTTATAGTATTGCTCAGAGTCCGGAGTTAACTCAAATCCGAAGTGAACAAAACAGAATTAAAAATGAACTTAGAACTTCACAAGGGAATAAAGAAAGGCTTCAAACCGAACGTAATACAATTCGGGATCGATATATAAAAGCCAGAGATAAATATAAAATTAATCATAGCCAGTTTTGGTATTTATGGCACATAGATCAAAGTCTTGAAAAGGCCCGACCGGTTTTTGCCGATTCATTAAATATTTTGATCGATAGTTTGAATACGTTTAACAAGAGAACAGGTGGTGCACGTTCTATAGCCGATACAAAAATTATTGATGACAATGTACGGGATGCTAAAAAAGCACATCAAGATTGTTTGGCGCAATTGCGCAGATTGCATCAGGAGCAAACCGATCTTACCAACGAGAAGGAAACGCTCAAGGAGCAGCAAAAACAGATTCATAGGGATATTATGAATCAATTCAGATCAACTGGTATGAATTATGCCGGGAGTACTCGCAGAGATAAAAACGGAAAATTTCATTATCAGTATGGTGTTGTGACCGTTTCTGGTGAGGGATGGGCAACATATCACAAAGGAAGTTTACCGGCTCAGATTCTGTCAAAGGTTTCTGCACTTGAAAAGCAAATGAAACTTGTAACCGATAGATTAAATGCGATTACCGACCGCCTTAACAATTTACCGGCAGAACTCAATGGAAAAAATATTGAGTGTGATAATTTAGCTCAAAAGGTCAAGGATGCTGAAACCGTCAAAAAGAATAATGATGCTATTACTGCCAAAAGTCAGATGTGGAATAATAAAATTGATGCTCTTTGTGTTCAAATCCAGAAACTGCTTGTGCGGCTTCGAATTTGGGCTGAAGTAAACGACACCAATCTTTTACGTCAAATTGATAACCTGAAATGCGGAGACAAACTTATAACACAAATAGATGGAGTAATTAAAAGAAAAAAAGAGTTAGAGGCGGGATATGAAGGCAAAACTGCTAATTCGGGACGTGAAATGAATAGTGCAAAAGCTATGTTAACTGAATCAGACGCTAAAATTGCAGCAGCTGAAGAAAGAATCAGAAAGGCACAAATCGCATTAGTAGAAAATCAAAAATCGGAAGCCAAAGCGGCGGCCGTAGCTTTAGCTAAGGATCAGGATAAATGCTTGAAAATCATGAAAGAATTGGGTTAC
The DNA here is from genome assembly GCA_965367015.1 of uncultured Ulvibacter sp. Taxonomy (GTDB): domain Bacteria; phylum Bacteroidota; class Bacteroidia; order Flavobacteriales; family Flavobacteriaceae; genus CAXBES01. The sequence continues at coordinate 4,330 of CBDUGY010000142.1, read as the reverse complement.
GACGCCACAACTATCTCAGATGTGATTGATTTATATGAAATATCACAAGATCTAAAGAAAGCAGCCGATGAAGCCCAAGATGCCATGAACAACTTGATAAAGGCGGTAGAATTTGGAGAAAAACAAGGAATGGATTCGGGTGCCGCGAAAAAGTGGGTGAAGAAAACTCAGGAACGCCTCAGTAATATCTCCAAAAAACTAGCTAAGCTGGAAAAATACCGGGATCTCGCAGGCACTATTCAGAATTATGTCAATCAGATTAATACGATGATAAGTTCAGACGGAAGTCCTACGCAAAATGCCGAAGCATTTGGAACCGGTTTAAATTTAATGAATGAAGCCTTAGAGGTTTTAGCCAATAGAGTACCAATTTTAAAAGTATTTACAGCATATTTTACCTTTATGACACAGGCGTACAGCGCTATTATTGCCGGCGCAAATAAAGCCGTTCGTGAACAATATGAACAACTTTTAAAAGATGTGCGAAAAAGTTTAGATTGTAGAAAATTAATGGATGTTTGTCGTGATAATGATGATGAACTCGCTAGGATTAAGCAATATGTCTATGACGAATATGTTGTAAAGCCAGGTTATGATGCACTAAGACGCGATCAGACACAAGCTAAAGATATCATTAGTAAAATAGTGGAACAACGTATGGCCGAATGCTGCTTTCAACGTCTTCAAGCCATTCGGGCAGCAAAATGACAGGCGAAACCGTGATTATGTAATATTAAGTGTCTTTGTCTTAGCAGTAAATCGCTAAATCCTTGTTATTGAGGCTATATTTGCACTTATTCGAAGATTATTTCAGTATTAAACACATGTGTATTAGGTATTCTAACTTAATGGCACCATCTTTGCCACATATTAAATATTAATAAATTAAATTACATTACAATGAGTAAAGGAACAGTAAAATTTTTCAACGACACTAAAGGTTTTGGATTCATCACTGAAGAAGGAGTTGAAAAAGATCACTTTGTACACATTTCTGGATTAATCGACGAGATTAGAGAAGGCGATGAAGTTACATTCGACCTACAAGAAGGAAACAAAGGATTAAATGCAGTAAACGTAAAAGTGAACTAAACATATATCTTTATATAATTCAAGAAAGTCCGTCTTAATTGACGGACTTTTTTTTGTTTAATAAATTGCGCATATCCATTAAAAAGAGGTAGTTTCGCGCCACAAGAAAAGAGCTGATTATGAAGCGTATACATGAGTACAAGAAATTATTTGGAGTCACCAAAGAAACTGATTTAAAACTGCTTAAAAAGAGCTACCGGGAATTGGTAAAAGAATGGCATCCGGATAAATTTCAGGAAGGAGATGCCTTACAACTGGAAGCAGAAATGCAAAGCCGCAAGATTATCGATGGATATCATTTTCTAGTCAGTATGGCTTCGGAAACCAAAGAAAAGAACTTCGAGGCTTATACCGATACTATTACAAACTCTGCTATTGCAGATTACCATCATAAAGGATTAGTATTAGAGATAGTCTTTACCGATGGTTCTACATACGAATATTTTGGAGTCACTAAACCTGTCTATCGAAAGATGATTAATGCGGGGAATTTAAATCGCTTTGCAAAGCGCAATATTTATCCAAAATTCAATTATCGGCAGTCGAAACGAATCCTTCAGGAAGCCTAGCTCAAATCCAGCGGTACAACAATTAATTATTATGAAGACTACATTTACAGAACTAGGCATTGATAAACTTTTTGTTAAGGCTTTAGACGCCTTGGGTATTAATACTCCTACAAGTATTCAGGAAAAGGTAATTCCTGTTGTTTTACAACAAAAAGAAGACGTTGTAGCATTGGCAAAAACCGGTACAGGTAAGACTGCAGCATTCGGACTCCCTTTACTGCAGCTAATTGATGTAGAGAATGATACTATTCAAGCTGTCATCTTAGCGCCTACACGAGAACTTGGTCAGCAAATTTTTGAGAATCTGCTTTCTTTTGCGGCACAATCCCCTTCAATTTCAATCGCAGTGGTTTGTGGTGGTATCCCTATAAAACCTCAGATAGAGCGCTTGAAGGAAACCACGCATATTGTTGTTGCGACGCCGGGCAGATTGGCCGACTTGGTCAACAGAAAAGCTATTAACATTGAAAACATCTCTTACTTAGTTTTAGATGAAGCCGATGAAATGGTAAGTGCTTTAAAAGATGGATTGGATAGTATCATAAAAGATATTCCAAAAGCAAGAAGGACATTGTTATTTACGGCTACCATGCCGGGAACCATAAAACAACTGGTTCAAAATTATATGTCCAAACATGTGGTGCATATTGAAGTAGACATGTCGACAATAGGTCACCAAGGGATAGATCACCAATATGTAGTGGTAGAACCAATTGAAAAATTGGATGTATTACTTCACTTCCTGAATTCTAAGGAAGGTGAACGCGGAATTATTTTCTGTAAGACAAAAGCTGCTGTCAACAAATTGGCAAAGAATTTGGCAATAAATAAATTTTCTTCGGGAGCTATTCATGGAAGTCTTACCCAAGGCATACGGGATCGTATTATGAGTCAGTTTCGTGAGGGCCATATTGATATTTTGGTTGCTACAGATCTGGCGGCCAGGGGTATAGATGTTAAAGAAATTTCTTACGTTGTAAACTATCACTTACCGGACACTTACGATACTTATGTTCACAGAAGTGGTAGGACGGCTAGAGCAGGAGCCAAGGGGCTTTCAATAACTATTTTACAGCAAGAAGAAGTAGAAGATATTGCCGATTTCGAATCGGAATTAGGAATAGTATTTAATGAATTCAGTAAAGCCGATGCTCAAAGTATTGAAGAAAATAAGGCTTTACTTTGGGCTAAAAAAATATTTAAGACTAAACCGAATCGTACGGTTTCCGAAGATTTTAAAAAACAGATTAGTACCATATTTCATCATTTAACCAAGGAGGAATTGGTAGAGAAGATTTTGGCGAATCAATTGGCGCAAACGAGTACACTAGCTCCAAATGCAGAGGATTCTAAGAAGAAAAGAAAAAAGAAGTAACTATGGCAAATAGTATCAAAGAACAGCAGGAAATTCTTGAAAAATTAAATATCTACACTTTAAATCCGATGCAGGAAGAAGCTTTGGATACTATAAACAATAACGCACATACTATTTTATTGTCTCCAACAGGTACCGGTAAAACCCTGGCGTTCTTATTGCCGTTATTAGAACGTTTGAGTCCGGAATGTCATGAAGTTCAAGCATTAATTATAGTTCCTTCCAGAGAATTGGCAATTCAAATTGAACAAGTAATTAGAAATATGGGTTCCGGTTATAAGGCCAATGCAATTTATGGCGGAAGAGCAATTTCGAAGGATAAAATAGAACTAAAGCATACGCCTGCGATTTTAATAGGAACTCCAGGAAGGTTGGCAGATCATTTTGAGCAAGGTCGCTTTACGACGGAAGAAATTAAAACGCTGGTTATTGATGAGTTTGATATTTCGATAGAAGTTGGTGCCGGAGGTGAAATGAAGAGCATCATGAGGTATTTACCAAATATATCGAAGCGGATTCTAACTTCTGCTACTCAGGGAACCTCTATTCCCGGGTACTTAAAAATGGAGAATGCTGTAACTATAAATTGGCTTCAGGATAAACCGAGTTCGAAACTCACAGTGAAAACAATCGAATCTCCTTCCGTAAACAAACACAATACCCTAGTTGCTTTATTGAACCATTTGGGAAATGAGCCGGGGATCGTTTTTTGCAATAAAAAGGAAAGTATTGAAGATCTTAGTCGCTTCTTAGAGAAAAAGAATATTGAGCATTCATGTTTTCATGGGGGAATGGAGCAAAGAGATAGAGAACGGGCTTTAATTAAATTACGAAACGGTAGTGTTTCAGTATTGATAGCAAGTGATTTAGCGTCACGCGGACTCGATATTCCGGAGATGAAATATATTATACACTACGAAATTCCGTCTGCTTTTCAAGAGTATACACATAGAAATGGTAGAACCGCGAGAGTAGACTCAAAGGGAACTGCTTATTTAATTAAAGGTGCCAAAGAAATCTTTCCGGAGTTTATCGAAAAATCAAAAATTGAAACCTTACCTAAGGACGGGGATCGCAAACCACAATTTTGGAAAACTGTGTTTATTTCTGGCGGCCGTAAGGATAAGATTTCTAAAGGCGATATCGCCGGGATGTTTTTTAAACAAGGTAACTTAAATAAGGATCAATTAGGAGTGATTGAACTTAAACAGGACTGTGCATTTGTCGCAGTACCAGCAAGTATCGCTGAAAAGTTAGTAGATAATCTAAACAATACCCGATTAAAAAAGAAAAA
>CBDUGY010000141.1:0-6269 GCA_965367015.1 uncultured Ulvibacter sp. | reverse complement strand
TGGAGTTTTGGAAATAATTCTGCGGCTATAGGAGAAGGTGTTATAGCAGATGATGTTAACTCAATGGCAGTTGGATTTTATAATGACCCTAATGCTTTTACTGATACTGTATTCCAGGTGGGGAATGGAACTTTGGCTGTCCCTTCAAATGCTTTTACGGTATTTAAAAATGGAAATGCCACTTTAGCGGGAACGCTTACACAGAGTTCAGACAAACGTCTAAAGAAAGATATTAAGGATTTAAGCTACGGCTTAAAGGAAATATTAGTACTTCAGCCAAAATCATACCATTGGAAAAATAGTACCTCTGTAAACGAATCACTGGGTTTAATTGCACAAGATGTGAAGTCTGTTATAAAAGAAATTGTTCACACTTCCGACGATGAAAACAAGTCCTTGAGCATAAGTTACATCGAATTAATTCCTGTGTTGATAAAGGCAATCCAAGAACAGCATGACATAATTAAAAACCAGGACTTAAAAATTATTGATTTGACGGCCGAATTGGATCAAAGAGATATAGAGTCAAAGGAATTTGATGAAAGGTTAGAACTTATTGAAACCCTCTTAAAATCACCAAAATAATGAAATCAAAAATCACCTTCGTACTTGCATTGCTAATTACAGTTATCAGTTTTTCTCAAAACACCATTAATTACAAGGCAATCGTAAAAGATGCCGCCGGAAATATCTTGGCGAATCAAGCTTTAACGATGCAATTTACTATTCTTGAAAATGCAACGACTGTTTATTCTGAACTACAGCATCCAACTACGGATGCCAACGGACTTATAATTGTTAGCATTGGTGATGGTATCCTTGTTTTTGGTAATTATAGTACTATTGAGTGGGGAGCAAACGACCATTTCTTAAAAGTAGAAATGGCAGATGGTATGGGAGGAGCTCTTGATCTGGGTACCACTAAATTTAACGCGGTTCCCTATGCACTATCTTCCAGTGATAGTTATTGGTCTAAGAATGGAACCAAAATTTATAATCTAACTGATAATGTTGGTATGGGAACCAATAATCCACTCGCCCGACTTACTGTAAGTGGCACAAATGCCGGAGTTTACGCAATAGCTAACGCAACAAATGCAGTTGCAATGGAGGCATATAGCTCAAGTTTTTCAGGGAATACAATAGGTGTTGATGTTACCGTAAACAGCCCTGATGGGATTGGGGTGTATTCCGTAGGACCCAAATACGCAGTTTACGGTTTTGCTTCGGCTGCTAATGCTTCCGGAATTGGTTTAAGAGGTCGTGCCACAGGATCATCCAGCAAGGGGGTGGAAGGTGTGTCAACCGGATCCAGCGGAATTGGAGTTTATGGAGAAGGAGTAAGAGGAGTTTACGGTGTCTCGAACTCAAATACCGGAACTGCAATAGAAGCTTATAGCACAAGCCCCACTGGAAATACAATAGCTCTTGATGCTACCGCAAATAGTCCTGATGGGATCGGAGTTTATGCCGTAGGACCCAAATATGCGGTTTATGGTTTTTCTTCAGCTGCGAATTCAGATGGACGAGGGGTAAGAGGTAGAGCAACAGGGGCTACCGGACAAGGATTAAGAGGAGAGGCCACTGGAGAATCGGGAAAAGCAATTTATGGCGAGGCCACAGGTTTATATGGTAAAGGTATTCATGCAAAGGTTACAAGTACAAATAGTAGCGCCAATGGAATTCTTGCAGAATCGGGAGGCGGATCATCATACGCAGGATATTTTGTAGGTAGAGTTCATGTGGCTGGTGTGCTTTCAAAATCCTCAGGTAGTTTTAAAATAGATCATCCTCAAGACCCCGAAAATAAATATCTCTCACACAGCTTTGTGGAAAGTCCCGATATGATGAATATATACAATGGGAACGTCGTCACTGATAATGCCGGCAATGCAATAGTTTCACTACCCGATTATTTTGAGGCTCTAAACATTGATTTTCGGTATCAATTAACTGTCATTGGGGAATTCGCACAAGCTATAATTAGCCAAAAGATCAAGGCCAACAGCTTCCAAATTAAAACCAATAAGCCAAATGTTGAGGTGAGCTGGCAGGTAACAGGTGTGCGTAACGACGCTTTTGCAAGAAAAAATCGTATTCAAGTTGTGGAACAGAAGGAGGCCGAAAACATTGGAACTTATTTAAATCCAGAGGTTTTTAATCAAACTCAATAATTAATTGTTGTCCAGTTTTTGAAAATAAGAATCGTTTCCACTTTGACTTCACTAAAAATTTAACGGCATTCACTAAAAAGAATTCATGATTGAGACAGTGATTAATACATTTAAAGTGCTATTAATCAAAACGTCATAAACATGAAGAAATTCTCAATTTTCTTATTATTCTGTTCTGTTATTATGCATGCCCAACAAGGGATAAATTACAAGGCAGTTGTAAGAGATGCCGGGGGTATTTTATTAGTGAACCAGCCCTTAACCCTTCAATTGAAAATTTTAGAAGGCGCCGGGCAGACCAATGTGTATCAAGAAACTCATATAACAACTACCGATGCGAATGGAATACTAATCGTTATTATTGGCGAAGGTACCGTGGATAGTGGTGATTTTTCAATTATTGATTGGGGAACTGACAATCATTTTTTAAACGTACAAATAGATACTGGCACTGGGATAATAGATTTAGGAACTACCCGATTATTAAGTGTTCCCTATGCAAACTTTGCCGAAGAAACCCGTAAAGGCACACTTAACGATGCATATAATAAGGGCGGTAGTGGCGCAGGAAGAATCATCGATGCTACTGATGGCCCGGTTGAAATTATTGGGGATGGCTTAGAAGTTAAATCCGCAGCTAATGATATAGCGCTTTTTGCAAATGGACAAAGCAACCTGGTGGGTGTAGGAACAGATGATCCCAAAGGAGCGTTGGATGTATCTTCAACTAATGCCGGTCTGGTTTTACCGAGGGTAAACTCCCTGGAGGATGTTACAGATGGTAATGGAAATCCACCCGTTGAAGGAACAATGGTATTTGATACATCAAAAAATCGGTTTTGTATGTTTACCGGCGGAGATTGGGTGTGCTTAGGATTCGACAGTTATGGGAATGCCACAACCTTTAATACCTCTGTTAACGAATATGAACTAAGCGATCAATCTTATTTCAAAGCTTCCAATACCACACACAGTGATTATTTTGGGATGTCGGTCGCGATAAGTGGCGATGGCCTCACAATGGCGATTGGCGCACCTAATGAGGGAGGATCTGCAACAACTATTAATGGCGATCAAACCAATACCGGTAATGCTAGAGGAGCCGTCTATATTTTTCATTTTGACGGCGCTCAATGGCAACAACAAGCCTATATAAAACCTTCATCACTTTATTATAGTTTTGGACTTAGTGTGGCACTAGATTTTAACGGAAATACCCTCGCTGCAGGACGAGATAATGAAGTTTTCATTTTCAGAAGAAATGGTGTTACTTGGGCAGAACAACAGCAAATTGTGTATCCACAGGCACCCTTTTGGGGCAAATTTGGTGCTCAGGTAGATTTGAGCAATGATGGAAATACTGTTGCTATAAGCGCATATGCAAATACTAGTTTAGATAGTGGAGTTGGTGCTACTCAGAACCACTCTACAAGCAGTGTTTTCTATTATGGTGGTGTTTATATTTATTCTTTCGATGGCACAAATTGGATAGAGGAAGAATTCTTTAAAGCAAACGTAGTAGATGCCGATTTTTTTGGAGTAAAGATTGCCTTGAGCGGTGATGCTACTGTACTAGCTGTTGGTTCTCCGTATGAAGATAGTGATGCAATTGGTATAAACGGGGATGAGAATAATGATCTGGCTTCAGACTCCGGGGCAGTTTATGTATATAAAAAAACAGGGAATGTATGGCAATTTGATTCTTATCTCAAATCTTCTAACAGTGAGGCCGGTGATAATTTTGGACGTTCCTTAGCTTTAAGTGCCGATGGCCACACGATAGCAGTAGGCGCCCCATTCGAGGATGGCGGATTCCCAGGCGTAAATGCGAGCAATGGACTGGACAATTACAAATCAGGCACAGGAGCATTGTATGTTTTTAGTGATACAAGTGGTGATTGGATACAGGAATCCTATATAAAAAGTTCTGTTTTAGATAACTCCGATTATCTCGGATTTAATTCGATCTCTATTAACGATAATGGTACACTCATAGCGATTGGAGCTAGTAATGAGGACAGTTTAGCAAAGGGAATTCTTTCAGAACCAAGCACAGATAATGTGCTAACTAACTCAGGGGCGGTGTTATTGTTTCAAAAAGCACAGGGAAATTGGATACAGAGTAAAATGCTTAAGGCTACTAATCCTAGATCGAATTACCAACTATCACGTGCAGAATATCCCTGTGCTGTAGTTATAAATGGAAGTTTTACAACTGCATTACATTATAGCTCTAATATCTCCATGACAGCAAACGGAGACACTATCATTGTTGGTAGTTTATTGGAAAATAGCAATGCCGTTGGTATTCAGGGAGATCAGGACGACATATCGGCTGTTAGAGCCGGTGCTGTTTATTTGTATAACAAAATCGACTAGATTACGATGATTTTGCTGCTACATATTAATTCTGAATTGAATTCACTAAAAATTTAACGGCATTCACTAAAAAAAGTTCATGATAGGGACAGTGATTAATACATTTAAAATGCTATTAATCAAAACGTCACATTATGAAAAAGCTCGCATTCTTATTATTATTTTGCACAATTAGTGTTCACGCTCAACAAGGCATCAACTATAAAGCACAAATAAACGATGCATCTGGATCCATCTTAGCAAACCAAAATGTAACATTAGAATTTACAGTTCTGGAAGGTGTGGCACAAACCAACGTATACCAGGAAACTCACTCCACAACTACAGATGCAAACGGGCTCGTTATACTGTCTATAGGTACCGGTACTACAACCGATACTTTTTCAGATATCAATTGGAATAATTTTAATCACTCCCTTCAAGTTCGAGCCGATACAGGCGCGGGTTTTGTGAATCTTGGTACTTCTCAATTTAACGCTGTACCTTATGCTTTAGCTGTGGCTAATTCGGGACTGGAAGCCGTAGAAGAAGGCGCATCCAATGGATGGCGCTTAATTGGACTTCCGGATGAAAATTACGGACCGATAGGTGATTTGGCTTTAGATTTTTCAAGAAATAATGCATTGTCTGGAACTATCGGAGCCACGGGTAATTTATCTACGGCTATCGGTTATAAATCGACCGCTTCAGGAATAAACTCGGTTTCTGCCGGACCTGAGAGTACGGCTTCGGGTAATTCGTCGTTTACGGCAGGCAATAATACTGTGGCGTCAGGAAATAATTCAACTGCATTCGGACGGCAAACAACTGCCTCGGGAATTTTTGCAACCGCCATGGGTGAAGGCACAAAGGCTGAATCTGTTCAATCTACCGCCATTGGTAAATACAATATTGGCGGGGGCGATCCACAAAATATAAATGGCACCGATCCACTGTTCGAGGTTGGAAACGGAACTTCAGACACCAACAGATCTAATGCTTTAACCATATTGAAAAACGGAACAATTACCGCCCCTGAATTTGACATAGCAGAAATAACAGATAATAAAGCACTTATTACAAAAGAGTACGCAGATAGTAATTTTTCAGGTTCCGGGTTAGAACAACTGGATGAGGGTAATGGGGATGGCTGGCGGCTAATTGGGGCCGATCCGGCGAACTACGGCGATCTGGGAGCAAATAGTATCGATTTGAGCCGATCAGACATGCCCAGCAATACACTAGGTGCTACTGGTTTGAACTCTACTGCAACTGGCTATGCAACTACAGCATCGGGTCAGTATTCTATCACGATGGGAAACGGATCGCAGGCAACAGGCATAACTGCAGTTGCCATGGGATTGTCAACACAGGCCACAGGACCGCAATCATTTACCATGGGATTATCTACAGACGCCACAGGCTCTGAGTCTGTTGCTCTTGGTAACCTCACTCTTGCTACAGGACCCCAATCTACCGCGGTAGGATTTCGTACAATTGCAAATGGTGACCACTCTTTAGCTGGTGGTGAAAGAACAACTGCCGAATCAAGTCATTCAGTTGCCTTTGGGCGATATAATGTTGGTGGTGGAACTGTTGATGGATGGGTTGAAACCGATCCTATTTTTGAAATTGGAAATGGAACAAATTCTGCAAACTTATCTAATGTACTAACAGTTTTAAAAAACGGAACAGTTACTGCGCCGAGCTTTGATCTAGCTGAAATTACAGACGACA
>CBDUGY010000140.1:0-6393 GCA_965367015.1 uncultured Ulvibacter sp. | reverse complement strand
TTTCCTTCCTTAGAATAAAATTTAATATTTTTTCCGTCGTCTTTCACACGCATTAACTCGCCCAGACCTTTGGCACTTGCAACGTACTTATTAACTGAGGCTGTCATGCGCTGTGCAACCGCGGGGTTATCTGTAGTAAATATCTTAATGTTATCTAAGTTATTTACCATTTCAAGATATTCTTTGGCTTCCGGATCGGTAGAATCCAGATCCATATTGCTTAAGAGCTTGAACATATTTTTAGTGACGATTACCGAAGTAACATCATTCTCGTTCTCAAATGCATCAAAAGCGTTTTGAGCTGAAGCCAACATAGGGGCTACGATTAGTGCTATAATAATTGCTATCTTTTTCATTTCTTTTGTTTTTAGTAAGTATTTATTTTAATATTCTATTTTTAGTTTCAATAATTTGATTCATATAAGTTAACTGCTCTGTTCCTTTGTTAAGGTTGCTCGATAAAAGTAACATCGCTTCTTTACTTTTCTGAAATGCTTCTAGGGCAGCTTCTTCTTCCTGAGACAATGATGGTTGATAAAACAAGTAACCTCCCACACTAATAGTTATTAACAATGATGCCGCAATACTATACCACCAAGAGCGATTTGTTCTACTCGCATAAGTAGGAAGCTTTACATCCCGCTCTGAAACTTCCGACCTCGCTGCTTCAAAACCTACAAACATCGTTTTATAAGCCACTAAGTGTGGTGCCACAGCGTCACTCTGAAAATATGAACGAAGCGTCGTCTCTTCGGTGAGGGTTGTGTTCCCTTCAAAATAAGCATCTAATAGAGCTTCTATTTTAGCTGATTCCATAATTGTATTTTTTTATTAATTCTTCTCTTACTGTTTTTCTCGCTCTTGATAGAGAAACACGAATTGCAGTTTCATTACTATCTAACATCTCGGCAATCTCTGCGAATTCAAATTGTTCTACATCTCTTAATTGCAGTATAATTTTTTGTTGTTCAGGCAACGTCTCCATAATTCTAAAAACCATACTTACGCCGTCATTCGCTTCAATTTGCTTTTCAAGATTATCTGAGTTCTGAAAATTATTATGTACGATCTTTAAATTAGATGCCTGTTTCGATTTTAAGCGATCCAAACAATAATTTTTAGTCATTGTCATTGCAAAAGCTTCCGGATTTCTATAATCCTTCAGTTTCTGCTTTCCTTTCCATAATTTCAGATAAACCTCCTGTACTGCATCTTCTGCTTCGTCTTTAGACACAAGAATTCTCTTGGCAAGCCTGTACAGTTTGTCCTTAAAAGGAATTACTAATGCTATGAATTCTTTATGTTTCAACAATTTTGCTTTTTGGTTAGTGAAAGTAAAATATTTGCTGTTCTATCATTACGACGATACACTTCATATTTTGTTACATCTATTCCAGCGACAGGTGTAATCATGTTCAGGGCTCGAAATAATAATGATTATGACCAAAGCCATTCAAAATAATTTAAATAAAAGATTTTCATTTTTCTACAGGATATTTTCATAACAACAATAATGTCCCTATTTTCGGAGTTTACAATTAAATTACCACCTATTTATAATTCATTACAATGAAAAAGAAATTATCCCTAATTCTACTACTGGTTTCAATTCTCTTTACTTCCTGCTTTAAAGATAAAGACGATGAGATACAAATCGCATCTACACTTGAAATTCAAGACTTTATTTATCGCGGACTCAATTTCTTTTATCTCTATAAAGCCGATACACCCGAGCTCGCAAACGACGCTTTTGTAAATGAAGCTGAAAAAAATAATTTTTTAAGCTCTTTTACCACACCCGAAAGTTTATTCGATTTTTTAAAATCCCCTCAGGATCGTTTCAGCCTTTTGGTTGATGATTATATAGCTTTGGAGAATGCTTTAAGCGGCGTTACCCTTAACAACGGGATGGAATTTGGTTTGGTACTCTATCCCGATCAGTGTGGAAATGTATTCGGATATGTACGCTATGTACTTCCAAATACCAGTGCCGAGGCTGAAGGTCTGCAACGAGGTGATATTTTTAATACAATAGACGGGCAACAGCTTACCGAGAATAACTTCAGCAGCCTTATTGCCCCGGATTCTTACACAATTGGTTTAGCCACATTCGATGGCACCACAATTACACCAACAGGAGAATCGGCTTCACTGGTCAAAACTCAATACACCGAAAACCCGGTATATATTGCACAAACTCTAAATATTAATGGTCAAAATATAGGGTATTTAATGTATAATGGGTTTACTCGTGACTTCGACCCTCAATTAAATGCTGCTTTTGCTCAGTTTCAGGCAGATGGAGTAACAGATCTGGTGCTAGATCTTCGATACAATGGCGGTGGCTCTGTGGAAACGGCTACGGATCTAGCTAGTATGATTACAGGGCAATTCAGCGGACAAATATTTTATACCGAACAATGGAATGACGACAGGCAAGAGGAATACGCCGAAAACGGCCTGTTTAATGGTATTATTAGTAATGGAGAAGCAATTAACAGCTTGAATCTCTCTAGTGTACATATAATTACCACCGGAAGAACCGCTTCAGCGAGTGAATTAGTAATCAACGGCCTGGATCCTTACATCACCGTTACCCAAGTAGGTGGAACAACAACCGGTAAATTTCAAGCTTCATTTCTTTTATACGATGCCCCTGCACCTAATTTCAGCAGAAACGAGGCAAATCCCAATCATACTTATGCCATGCTTCCGTTAGTTTTTAAAACCGCAAATTCTGTTGGAAACACCGATTTTATAGATGGCTTGTCCCCCGATATTCCTTTGGCTGAAGATTATAGTAATCTTGGTATGCTTGGAAACCCTTCAGAACCTCTTCTTTCAGCCGCTTTAAACGATATTCTTACGCTACCACAACCATTTATCAATGGCACTGAAGGTCTGAAGGAAGTTTCAGAAAGTAAAGCGAACTCTCCACTCTATCAAATCATGCTTGCTGAGAAGTAAAATATGAGGTAGTAAAAAGCTTTTTGAGTTGTTTTATAATAAAGCTGTGCCATGAGAAAGTTATTCCTATTACTAACACTATCGTTGAGTATAATTTCGTGTAACAATGATGACGACTCTCCTGTAACTCTAATTGGGGCATGGAATCTGGTAGAAGTTTATAATGATCCCGGAGACGGCAGTGGTGGCTATGTTCCGGCTTCAGAAAATAAAACGCTTCAATTTTTTGATAATGGTACGGTTACTACAAGCGGTATATTTTGTAACACTGCGCAAGCAGGGTCTGTAAGCACAGGAACCTACGATGAATCTAACGGTACAATTTCCCCAAATAATGATGATTGTCTTGAGATAGGCTATACTCTTACTGAAAATTCACTGGTACTCGCTTATCCGTGTATCGAGGCCTGTCTGGAGAAATACGCTAAGTTTCTGGACGAATAAGCTGCTGCTAGAAATTTAATGTAAATCCGATGCGCATATTACGCCCTCGGGTTTGAAACCGATATATCTCTTCGTAATTTTCATCCAACACATTACTTACACTAGCAAATACCTTAACAGTATTGGTGAGCTGATGTGAAGCCGTAACTCCCAAAAGCCCATAACTGGCTAAAGTCACATTTTCTGTCTCGAAAGTATCCGGGTTAAAGAACGAATCTTCTCGCTCACTGTTAAATTGATAGCTAAGGCCTATATTAGACTTTTCATCTACTTGAAATGCGAAGGATGCATTGACCTTGTGCTTAGGAATTCGTAGCGCAAAGCGCTTATCTGCTTGAGTATTTGTGTAGTTTGCTGCAACGATTATTTTTTTCCCGAACTGCTTGTTGACTTCAACTTCTAATCCGCTGGCTTCAAATGTTTCAGATATATTCTGATACTGAAAGATGAAATTATCAGGATCTACATTTATAAAATCTACAAAATTCTCTTCGTTTCGGTTGAAATAAACAGCGCTTACGCGGAAATTATCTTCAGTTGAAAATTCTAAACCTCCTTCGAGCGTGATATTTTCTTCCGGTTGTAAGTTGACATTGCCATATAAAGGGTCGTATAACTGAAATAAGGAAGGTGTTATATATGCAGTGCTATAGGAAGCTAAAATTTTTAGGTGACTTTTTCCGAAAGAAAAATTATAAGACGGATTTACGTTGTAGACCAGATGATTCCCGTAATCGCTGTGGATATTTAAACGCACTCCGGCATTCAGATTTAATCCAAATTCTGAAAAATAAGTTAGATTTAAATACGGGTCGATTATATTAAATTTCGCAACCTCCTCATCAATGATTTGCTCGAATTCATCGCCTCCAAAAGGAACATTGAATGAATTAAAACTACTATTGGTATAATTTAAACCCAATAAAGCAGTAAGCTTATCTGAAAAATTATAGGTTATATAATTATCGAGAGAATAGGCATCGGCATCATACTTCGCAGGATAATCGGAAGCTATTTCCCGCTCGATCCAGGTAAAATTATCATTAAAAACGTAGATTCCTTTCGAATACTTCCATTCAAAGTGACCTCCTGTCTTAAGCTGCTTGGTAATAGATTGATTCTCGGCATCGGTATAATCGAAATTGTCAAAACCTGCTTTAAAATTATCGAAACTAAAAAACTGACTCATGGCTACGTTCTTATTGAAGTGATAGCCAAGATTAATTCTTCCATTAAAACGGTTAAAAATGTCTGCTTCGAAGGTATTTTCATTATCCGGGGCAGCAACAGCCGAGAGTCCGTTAACGTACCGATTTCCGAAGGAAATATCATAAAAAAATTTCTTTAAGGTTCCATTAACCCCCACGAAATTTGTGAACTCATTTAACCCATAATCCCTCTTCACATCACTCGCGCGATTACTTCCAACTGAAGACGAAAAAGTAGCTGCAATAGGCTTTTTTGAAGCTTTTTTAGTAGTAATGCTAATAACTGCCGTCGCGGCTCCTGAACCATACAATACACTGGAAGCACCTTTAATAATTTCAATGTTATCAATAGAGGTTGAGGGTATAAGTCGTAAATCATAATCGTTGGCGATCTGAGAAGGGTCTGTGAGCTGTACACCATCGATCATAATCACCACCTGTCTGTTTTTACCTCCACGAATGTAATACCCGAGGTTTTGTCCGGCATTACTGTTACCACCGTTGATCTCAATCCCCGAGACTTCGTTGATGAGTTGTGCAACCGTCTTGCCCGGATTTTGCGCTAAGGTCTCTTGTGAAATTGTCGCGATGACCTTTCCGCTATTTTTACGAGGCATAGTAACCTTTGTATCAAGTTTAACGGAGTCCAGTTGTTCGACATTCTGTTGAATTTGTGCGATTATGGTGTTCGCGACAAGAATTAATGTGACAAATAATAGTTTTCTCATATCTTCTGCGTTTGCAAAAATTATTTTGAGAAAAAGAAAGATTTGTATTTGCAGTAATGGCAATCCAGGAAAGCTTAAAAACGCAAATATCCATCTAAACTTTTATCCCGAAAGTTTGACAATATGAATACCGGCAGGTCTCCTGGCTCGTCTTTGTGGTGCTACCTTCCCATAGACACATTGCCCACAGTGGTTTTGAAGAATTGCACTATCACGATTATTATAACGTGACGACTTACAGTTGCGGGAACAGCTTCGGAATTAAACCGAATTCCCTTTTAAGGAAGATCTTTACGACCTTCCACCAAAATTCAATGCGAAATTAAACTAATTTAAATTCTCAAGCCAAACAAAAACCGTTATTTTTGAACATGCAAAAAACCTTTTTCTCTTTAGTTTTTATACTTCTCTTAAGTGCCTGTAAAACTGAAATTAAACAGGAAAAAGCGGGTTCATCTTCTACTGTACAAGAAATTGAAATAAAACATTCTAAAGCGTTTACTATTAAGATTTTAGATGGGTATAAAATGATAACTATTTCCAATCCGTGGCCGGGTGCCAATAAGAAGTACAATTATGCTTTAGTAGAAAAAGGCGCTGTAATTCCTTCTTCGGAAAACTATGATGCCATTGTGGAAATACCCGTCAAAAGAATTGTAGTTACTTCCACTACACACATTCCCTCACTGGAGATGTTAGGTGTTTCTGAAAGTTTGGTCGGTTTCCCTAATCGAGATTATATTTCTTCCGAGACAACCCGAAAACGTATCGAAAACAACGAAATTACCGAGCTTGGCAAGAATGAGGATATTAATACCGAAGTGCTAATTGACCTAGCGCCCGATCTGGTGGTTGGTTTTGCCGTAGATGGAAACAATACAAGTTTTTCAACGCTCCAAAAAACCGGTATTCCTGTAGTTTATAATGCAGATTGGACCGAAACTTCTCCCTTAGGCAAAGCCGAATGGATCAAGTTCTTCGGAGCATTTTATAATAAAGAAAAGGAAGCTGATAGTATTTTCAATAAAATTGAAACGGAATATCTT
>CBDUGY010000139.1:0-6594 GCA_965367015.1 uncultured Ulvibacter sp. | reverse complement strand
AGTTCATGGTAGATTTGGGGCAAAAAAAGGTAAACACTTGTTTACCTTTTTTTATGCGCCAAATTCTGGGGTGGCGACCGAAGGGAGCCGTATTTCATCTCTTCATAACACTTGTTTACATTTATAATTCTCATAGTAATCTTTACATTACTTCATAATTCTATTAACGACCGAAGGGAGCCGTATCTCATCTCTTCATAACACTTGTTTACATTTATAATCCTTATAGTAATCTTTACATTACTTCATAATTCTAAAAACAACCAAAGGGGGCCGTATCCTAGAAACACTGTTTTCTAAACCGTAAGTGGAGAAATACCAAAGTGCTGGCATTTATAGCGTAACAGCAAATTTCTTTTTTAATAGAATATCACCGCTATCCCGAGCTTCTCAAATAGATGACCACCGATTACTAATCTTCTACAATGTGATACGCTAGTGCTTTTATTTCAAATGCGAACCAACAAAAAACCCGCTCAATTTCTTGAGCGGGTTTTTATAATATAATAAAGAAGAGGCCTACTTATTTTTCGCATATCTCTTTGAAACTTCATCCCAATTAATAACATTGAAAAAAGCTTCAACGTAATCAGGTCTCTTATTCTGATAATGTAGGTAATAGGCATGCTCCCATACATCTAAACCTAAGATAGGGGTACCTCCACATCCAATACCAGGCATCAATGGATTATCTTGGTTCGGTGTAGAACATACTTCAACTTTTCCTCCTTTATGAACGCAAAGCCAAGCCCATCCAGATCCGAATTGCGTTTTCGCAGCAGTAGAAAATTTTTCTTTAAAATCTTCAAAACTTCCGTAAGCGCTATTAATGGCATCTGCAAGTGAACCTGAAGGTTTTCCTCCGCCATCAGGCGACATTACTTCCCAGAATAAACTATGGTTGTAGAATCCTCCACCGTTATTTCTAACAGCTTTGTTCTTCATATCCAAATTAGTGAGTATATTTTCTATGGTTTTACCTTCCATGTCTGTACCATCAATGGCAGCATTAAGGTTATTGGTATATCCCTGATGGTGTTTCCCATGATGGATCTCCATAGTTCTTTTATCTATATGTGGCTCCAATGCGTTATGTGCGTATGGTAATTTTGGTAGTTCGAATGACATAATTATTTCTATTTTAAGTTATTACTAGTTTCTCTCTGTCAAAAATACACATTACTAAGGTCAAAAACTGTTATAGATTTTATAAGATTTTTATAACACAATAGAATATTCTAATAATACCCTCATACAAATCATCTTTTCCTTAATTTTATAAAAAATAATTATTGAAATCATCAACTTCATTTACAGTTTATAATGCTTCTGCAGGGAGTGGAAAAACATTTACTCTTGTCAAAGAGTACTTAAAGTCTGTATTACATTCACAATCACCCGGTCATTATAAGCAACTTCTGGCTATTACTTTCACAAATAAGGCTGTGGGAGAAATGAAAGAGAGAATTATAGAAAATCTTGTCCATTTTGCATCTGATTCCTCGAAAAGAAGTCCTTCGGAAATGTGCTTGCAGATTAGCCAAGAAACTGCGCTTTCTATTGAAGAAATTAATCATAGGTCTCAAAAGATTCTCAAACATCTCCTTCATCATTATGCCGGTTTCAGCGTGGAGACAATCGACCGGTTTAACCACCGACTTATTAGAACCTTCGCTAGAGATCTTAAGCTAAATACTAATTTTGATGTAAGTTTAGATACCGCTCAATTGCTCTCAGAATCAGTAGATAATTTAATCAGCAAAGCCGGAGAGGATTCTGATATCACCAAGGTGTTGATCGATTTTGCGATAGAAAAAGCCGACGATGATCGATCGTGGGATATTTCAAAAGATATTGCAAAAGCCTCCTCCCTTATTTTCGATGAAAAAGAATATAGTCATGTATCAAATCTAAGAGAAAAATCACTAGCGGATTTTATCAAGTTTAAAAGAAAATTAATCAAACAACGACATGAGCTTTCAGAAGAAATTAAGGAAGTTGCCGAGAAAACGCTTGAGTTAATAAATGAGAGCGGATTAGAGCATAGCGATTTTAGCCGAGGTTCCTTTCCTGGATATATGCTAAAACTTTCCACAGGAAAATTTGAGGTGAAATTTGGCCTTCAATGGCAGAATACGCTTAAAGATAAGCCTATGTATACCGCCACAACATTGAAAAATGCTCCACATGTCGCCGAAACTATTGATGAACTATTACCTCAATTTGTCGCCAATTTTGAAGCCACTAAAGAAATGGTGTTTCAGCTTCAATTAACAAATGCTATTTTAAAAAATCTTACCCCACTTTCAGTGATTAACTTAGTTGTCAAAGAATTGGAAAGCATAAAAGCAGAAAAAAATATCCTTCCAATTTCAGAATTCAACTCGTTAATTAATGCAGAGATAAAAAATCAGCCGGCTCCTTTTATATATGAGCGACTCGGTGAGAAATACAAGCATTTTTTTATCGATGAGTTTCAGGATACCTCGGCCATGCAATGGGAAAACCTCATTCCTTTAATTGACAATGCACTTTCGCAACAGGATTTTAACGACGAATCGGGATCACTTCTAGTGGTTGGAGATGCCAAGCAATCTATATACCGTTGGCGGGGCGGACTGCCCGAACAGTTTATAGATTTATATAATGATAAAAACCCATTCTCTGTTGAAAAATCTATACGAAATCTTCAAACTAATTATCGAAGTTGTGAGAATATCATTTCATTCAACAATATGTTCTTTAGTGCAACAGCACCATTTTTTACTAATGTTAATCACCAAAAACTTTTCGAGGAAGGAAATAAACAATATCTGAATTCTAAAAAGGGAGGTTATATAAAAATTGAGTTTGTCGAGACGCAGAATAAGGAGGAGAAGCATGATATTTATGCTCACCGTATACTCGAAACTATCAACGACCTTTTGCAGCGGGGTTTTTCAGAAAAAGAAATCTGTATTCTAACTCGTACTAAAAAAGACGGAATCTCATTAGGTGCATTTTTAATGTCGCAAGATATTCCTGTAATTTCACAGGAAACGCTATTATTACAACATTCTTCCTTGGTTGAATGCCTGGTAAAAACATTGTCAATAAGTCTCTCCTTCGAAAATGAAGAAGCCAAAATAGAACTATTATCAATACTATATGACCATTTAAAAATTTCCGAAGAGAAGCACACCTTTTTTTGTGGTTTCTTAAATTGCTCTGCGGAAGTATTTTCGGAAAAACTGAAAGCTCTCGATATAGATTTCAATTTTGAAAAATTTGGCGCATTATCCCTATACGAAGCTTTCGAATATGTAATTCGCAGTTTCCGATTAGATGTAAGAGCAGATGCCTATTTATTTGGATTTATGGATGTCGTTTTCGAATACGATCAGCAACCACAAGCTTCCAAAACTGACTTTTTTGAATATTGGGAAACCAAAAAAGACAAATTGTCTATTCCTGTAAGTGAAGGTATTGAAGCTGTACAATTAATGACTATTCATAAAGCCAAAGGATTGGAATTTCCAGTTGTCCTTTTTCCATATGCCGACGTTGAGATTTATAAAACAAGAAACGATTCGGTTTGGTTTCCTTTAACCGATTCCGAATTTAACGAGGCCAATCTGAATTACAACAGTGAACTTGAAAATTTTGGCGATATCGGCGCATTATTATACCATGAGCATCGGCAGACTTTGGAGCTAGATAACTTAAATTTATTGTACGTGGCACTTACACGAGCTGTAGAACAATTATATATTTTTTCTGAAAAGCCCGCTGATTCCAAAGACGATGATCTCAAAACTTATAACGATTTGTTCTCGGCTTTTTTAAAACAACAGAAAAGATGGAACTCAGAACTTTCAATTTATGAATTTGGAAGCTCTGAAAGAACACTACAGGCTAAGGAAGCATCAGTTTCTAGTCAGATTTCTCCCAGTTACATCAGTTCGTATCCTCAAGCACATAACTTACATATAATTACTTCCGATACCATGCTTTGGGAAACCGAAATCCAACAAGCTATTAGTGCGGGAAATTTACTGCATGATACTATGGCTCAAATAAAAAACAAGGACGATTTTCCTGTAGTTTTCGAAAATCTTAAAGAACGATCTATTCTCTCTCCCGAAGAATATAAAATTTTGAAAAATACGGTGGTTCGAATTATGGAACACCCCGAGCTGAAAGATTTCTTTGAATTTTCAGAAGTTGTGAAGGTTGAGAGTGATATTATCACGTCTTCCGGATCCATACTTCGCCCGGATCGGCTCAACTTCAGAAATGATAATTCGGTAACAATAATTGATTATAAAACCGGTACTCCAATGTATCAACATGAGGATCAAATTAATGGATATGCGCAAGCGTTAGAGGAAATGAACTACAGCATTTCCGAGAAAATCCTCATCTATACGAATGAAGTAGAAATTATGATAAATAAAGTATAAATTTGATGCTTTAAACGAATTAATAAGACATAAACTATACTCAATGTACGGAAATATCAAAGCACATCTACAGAAAGAACTTCAGGAAATAAAGGACAATGGTCTTTACAAGAAGGAGCGAATAATTACAAGTCCGCAGGATGCCGTTATCACTATCTCCACCGGAGAAGAAGTGATTAATTTTTGTGCGAATAATTACCTGGGGCTTTCATCAAATAAAGAAGTTATTCAGGCGGCCAAAGATGCTATGGATAGTCACGGATACGGAATGTCATCAGTTCGTTTTATTTGTGGAACACAGGATATTCACAAAAAATTAGAAGAGAAAATCGCCGACTTTTATCAAACTGAAGATACTATTCTTTACGCTGCAGCATTCGATGCAAATGGAGGAGTATTCGAGCCTTTATTAGGACCTGAAGATGCAATTATTTCAGACTCCTTAAATCACGCTTCTATTATTGATGGGGTTCGCTTGTGTAAAGCGGCCAGATACCGTTATGAAAATAGTAATATGCAAGATCTTGAAGAACAATTAATTGCTGCCAATGCTAAGAACGCTCGATTTAAAATTATTGTTACAGATGGAGTATTTTCAATGGATGGCTTATTAGCACCTTTAGACAAAATTTGTGACCTCGCAGAAAAATACGATGCTTTGGTAATGATAGACGAATGTCATGCAACAGGTTTCATAGGTAAGACGGGTCGTGGCACCTTAGAAGAAAAGGGCGTGATGGGAAGAATCGACATTATTACAGGAACTCTTGGAAAGGCCATGGGTGGTGCGATGGGAGGCTACACAACAGGTAAAAAAGAGATTATAGAAATGCTGAGACAGCGATCTCGCCCTTACCTGTTTTCAAATTCGTTAGCGCCGGCAATTGTTGGAGCATCTATTAAGGTATTCGAAATGCTTGCTAATGATACTAGTTTAAGAGATAAACTGGCCGCGAATACGGCTTATTTTAAAAAAGGAATGAAAGCCGCAGGATTCGACATTATAGATGGTGATTCGGCAATTGTACCGGTGATGCTCTATGATGCCAAACTTTCACAAACCATGGCAGATATGCTGCTAGAGGAAGGAATTTATGTAATTGGCTTTTTCTTTCCTGTAGTTCCTAAAGGAAAAGCAAGAATTCGAGTACAACTATCGGCAGCACATTCGCAAGAACATCTGGATAAAGCGATTCATGCGTTTACGAAAGTTGGTAAAAGACTAGATATAATTAAAGACTAAGCACATTTATTTTGCCAATAAATCCCTTGGTATTTAGGAAAAATTTAATAGATTTGCTTTTGTTTATAAGTTATAACAACTTACTTTTGCACAAATAACACTTAAAAATTAAACAATCGAATATGAAACATCTTAACAGTATTTTAGTTGCTGCTCTCTTCTTCCTTGTAGTTGGAGTAGCAAATGCTCAAGACGAAAACAACCCTTGGGCAATCGAGGTCGGTGTAAACGCTGTTGACCTTTTCCCAATTGGGCTTGATGACGGTCAAACTTCCTCTAATGATTTGCGTGGCGATCTTTTTGAAGAATTTTATAACGTAAATGATCACTGGAACATTTTGCCTTCAGTTTCTAAATTAGCTGTTGGTAGATATATTGGTAGTGGATTTACTTTCGCAGCTGTTGGTACAATTAACAGAATCGATAAAGTAGGTGACGTTACTGTAGATGATTTAACATACTACGGTGTAGATGGTGAGATTAAGTATAGTTTCAGAGACCTTATCAATGGTCCTGGTGGATGGTTTGATCCATCTCTAGGTGTTGGTGGTGGTTACACATGGGTTGATGAAATTGGATTTGGTACTGCTAATGCACTTGCAGGTGTTCGTCTTTGGATAGGTGAAAATCTTGCACTTAACTTGCAAAGTACTTACAAGCACGCATTTGAGGATTCTTACGGTCGTAAGCATTTCCAACATTCTGCTGGTGTATTGTTTAAATTCGGTGGAAAAGATACTGACGGTGATGGAATTTTTGATCAAGATGATGAATGTCCTGAAACTCCAGGTCTTCCAGAATTCAATGGTTGTCCTGATACTGATGGTGATGGAATCGAAGATAGAAATGACGCATGTCCAAACACTCCAGGTTTAGCTGAATTCAACGGTTGTCCTGATACTGACGGTG
>CBDUGY010000138.1:0-6770 GCA_965367015.1 uncultured Ulvibacter sp. | reverse complement strand
AGTTTGTGGCAAAATTTACAGACGGTAAGCTAGTTGAAATATTTCAACTGAAGTGATTTAAGAGATATAAAGCGTTAGTCAAGGCGTAGCCTTGCAAGGTTCTTTTATTTGATATTTCCCTGAGTTATCTGTGATTAGGGAAACAGGTGAAATGTAGCGAATAGCGTAGTTTCGTTTCACGTATCGGAAACCTCTGAGTGAATGAAATGAACGGTTGAGGTTGAGGTTATCACAGATAACTGGTTATATGCAGACTAAAATACACATTTATCCGCTAATATTTTGTGATAAGAAAATATTGTGTCCGTTTTTATCCTCCCGAGATAATTGTGTCAAGGTGGTGTCTAATGGGCTTCTAACATGCATCAAATCTTTTTGAGCAATATGCGTGTATATCATCGTTGTCTCCGGCCGCGAATGCCCAAGGAGATCCTGAACATGTCGCAAACCAACGCCGTTCTCAATTAAATGAGTCGCATAACTATGGCGTAATGTGTGAGGTGTAACACGCTTGGCAATTCGAGCCAACGTGCAGGAACGCTTTAAAAAACTTCGAACACTCGTACTGTGATATTGTGTGTTATTAGGTCCTTCAACGAAATATTGCTTTGGCCGGTAGGTCATGTAGTAATTCTGAAATAAAGGAATAAAACTTTCAGCCAATACCACCATGCGATCTTTCCTTCCCTTCGAATTTCGAACGAAAACCTGTCTCCTGTCAATATCAATATCCCGTAATTCTAAAGATAATAACTCCCCAATGCGCAGTCCCGAAGAATAGAGCAAAGCTAGAATCGTGCGATGTTTTAAATTTTTAGTCACCCGTAACAAGTCGATAATTTCTTCTTTGCTAAGCACTACCGGCTTATAACTGGATTTATAGGGTCGTTTTAAATCCTCCCCGGTAATTTGACAATCTGGGTATAGATCGGCAAAATGTTTAATGGCACTAACAAGCTGTCTGTGGGTGCTAATGGCATACTTCCGGGTTTTTACCTGTTGTTCAATAAAGAGCCGTACCGAATCGTTATTTGCTTCATTTATCGGAGTATTTCCTAGAAATTCTACAAAATCGGCTATAAAAGTGAAATACGACATTACAGTACTTTTAGCATACCGCATACCCTTTAGATACGAAACGTAATTCCGAATGATATTTTTTTGTGCTTCGGTAAGCTTGCGCCGTTGATTAGCAGGTCGCAGGTTGCGGATCCTGTTTTCACGCTTTGGTACATTATTCATGCTCGCTTCAATTCCCAAACTGCCCAACTTGGTTAAAAGTTGGTCTGGCGAAAAATCTTTAGACAATACATAAAAGGTCTTTTTTGTCCTGCTATATTTCACAGTTTTGATAGTCTTAACCAATTCTTTCGTCTTTCCGCAATATTCAAAACGTATAGCTAAGCATTCATTTGTATTGTGAACCATACTTTCTACTAATACTTTTTTCATAATTCTGTAGTATAGGTATGGTAAATCTCATGGTTTTTAGTGAAAAAACAAAGTTAACACCCTAATTGTGCGTATATTAACCGTTAAAAACGTATAACATGCGAGCTCCCACCAAAACTGGCCCTAAGCATTCAAGAAAATGCAAAATATGTAGTAATATACTCTATGGAAGAAACGACAAAATATTCTGCTCTGTAAGATGTAAAAATTACTACCACGTAAATCTTCGAAAAGTCACAACCATCGCAGCTAAAGAAATTGATAATATCCTGCATAGAAATAGATCCATTCTTCTGGAAATTATGGGTAAAAACCTTACTCAGAAAAAAATAGCGAGAGTAATTCTCGAAAAAAAGAAATTCCGATTTAACTACTTAACTCACTTCTATACCAACAGTCAAGGCAAAATATATCACTGGGTATACGACTTCGGATGGATGTCCTTCTCAAACGATGAAATTTTAATCGTTCGCAAACGCTAATCTTAATCTAAACCTTCCGCTTAGATGAATTATTTATTAGCTGAAGTATAACTGCAATGCCCATAACAAGCAAACAACCCACCACATTTAACCATAAATAAGGCATCAAATCTATCCACCAAATATAAATTATCACAGCCTGAGTTATTAATGCCGCTATAAATACTGCCTGACTCTTAACATACTTAATAAAAAAGGCGAGTAAAAAGATTCCTAGTACATTCCCGTAGAAAATAGACCCGATAATATTTACTAACTGAATTAAATTATCAAACAAATTCGCTACACAAGCGATCCCAATAGCAATTACCCCCCAAAGCAGTGTAAACCACTTCGAAGCATTCAAATAGTGCCTGTCGGTCTTTATTTTAACATTCCTGCTGTATAAGTCCATGGCGGTGGTCGAACCCAAGGCGTTCAATTCAGATGCCGTGGATGACATTGCAGCACTCAATATTACTGCCAATAATAATCCTATCAATCCCCTCGGAAGATTGTTCAGTATAAAATGTATAAAAACATAATCCTTATCATTCGTTTCGGCAGCCGGATTAGCACGCTTTATCAGCACCTTAGACTGTTCTCTTAGCTGTTCTTCGGAAGTGTTTAACGCCATAATTTCGGCCAATAATGCCTTCTTTTCCGTAGATGCTTCCGCTGTAGCATAGGTAATCTGCTTAGTCTTTATTTCCTGCTCTAAATTTCGTTTTTCCGATTCCAACGCCCGGTAATCGGAAGCATATTCCGAAGCCATTACATCTTTTACAGCCGACGGATTAAAATGTAAGGGTGAACTGTTAAACTGATAAAAAACGAAAACCATTACTCCTATAAGTAATATAAAAAACTGCATTGGTACTTTTAAAAGTCCGTTGAAGATTAAACCTCTCTGACTCTCCTTTACAGATTTTCCGGAGAGATAGCGTTGCACCTGACTCTGATCTGTTCCGAAGTAAGAGAGAGCTAAAAATCCACCTCCTATAATACCACTCCAGAACGTATAACGATTTTCAAAATCGAAAGAAAAATCTAAAACTTCCATATTTCCGTTGGCACCGGCAATATCCAACGCTTTAGAAAAGCTTATGTCCAGCGGAAGATAATTCAGTATCATTAAAAATGCGAAAAGCATTCCCGCAAATATAATCCCCATCTGCTGTTTCTGGGTAACACTCACCGCTTTTGTTCCTCCACTCACGGTATAGATTATTACTAGGATCCCAATAATTATATTCAAATGAATCAAGTTCCAACCCAATACGGCAGAGAGTATTATCGAAGGTGCAAAAATCGTGATTCCCGCAGCCAAACCCCGCTGAATCAAAAAAAGTATGGCAGTGAGCGTCCTTGTTTTTAGATCGAAACGGGTTTCTAAATACTCGTAGGCAGTAAAGACTTTAAGTTTGTGATAAATTGGAATAAAAACCAAACATATCACAACCATCGCGATCGGGAGTCCGAAGTAAAACTGCACAAAACCCATTCCGTCGTGGAAGGCCTGGCCGGGAGTAGATAAAAACGTGATTGCACTGGCCTGAGTAGCCATTACACTTAAACCAATTGTCCACCAACGAGATTCGTTACCCGACTTCAGATAGTCGGTGACATTTTTGCTTCCTCTAGATTTGTAAGTTCCGTAGAGAACTATGAATAAAAGCGCTCCTATTAGGATTATCCAGTCAATTTGCCCCATATTAAGAGTAGCTTTTCATTAGGAAATAGAATAAAATGATATAAATCGCATTTACCACCAACACTATGGTATACTTGCGTTTCCATACAAACTTATCCCTTACCTGTTCAACTACTGTATCGTTTTCCATTATGTGCCCGCAAAGGCGGGTATCTTTTAATTAAAATGTTTTATCCATTTTTATTTCCCAACCGATAGTAAGTTCGCAAACAATCGGTAGGCACCGGGTACTCCGGCAGGCAGCTCTCTAAAAAAGCTTAAGCCCGTATAAATATAATGTCCTTTTCCGTGCTTCGCAACTAATAACGAACCTTTAGTAAGTTCAGCATCTTTGTCGTTCATGCCCAGAATAGGAGTGAACTCCGATGCCCACTCATCCGGGAAATACAACCCGCGTTCCTGAACCCAACCTTCAAAATCACTTTCGGTAATCTTATTCGGACTATTAAGTACTGGATGTTTAGTTGCTAATAATGTTACTTCCGAATTTTCATCGGTGACACGGTCTCTGGAAAGTTTCAGTGTGTACGGTGCTAAATTTTCTGTCACCAAACGGTGGCTCGTATTATACTGAAGTAATAACGTACCTCCATCTTTCACATAATCGTTCAGTATGGCTTGCTTAAACTCTAATTCGGGAAGGGTGTTGTATGCGCGAATTCCAACTACAATTGCATCGAAACGCTTTAAATTTTCCGGGATTAATTCTGAAGTACTCAAAGTAGTAACATTGTAACCAATCTGCTTCAAACTCTCCGGAATCGCATCGCCCGCACCATCAATATAGCCAATCTCCTGTCCTTTCTTTTCAATATTAATACGAACTACTTTCGCTTCCGAAGGTAATAAAACACTCTGATAAGGGATATGTTCGTAATCTATCGTAACCAATTCCTTATCGTAAAAAACATCGCCAATATGCATTAATGGTTTTATATATCCTTCACTCTGGCCGCTTGGCGGCTTTACGCTGAAAATCAACGTCTCTTCTTCACCCTTTCTCGCAATATTGAAGGTATGTTGCGCCGGTGAAACTACCCATCCTTGCGGATGTTGCAAGGTAACCGTCCCATTCACATTATCACGCCCTGCACGTACTTTTAAAGGTATATTCTTCGATTCTGCTGTGGCAAATATCAAAACCTTTTCAGCAATGCTGGCTGTAATCTCCGGCAATACTTCAAAAGGGCGGTATACTTCTCCTTTTACGGGATCATTGAATTTATAGACAATGTTACGCGTCACCTGAATCTGAACTCCCTCGATCGTCAAGTTAAATGTTACCGGAAATTGATCTTTTTGGACCGGTAAACCAATTAGGTTTTTGTCGGGTACCTTGTACATTCCCAGCGTTCCTTTTTCATTCAACCAGTATGGCGCACTGTACCTGGTGGCAGAGAAGGTGTTTTCTACACTTTCTTCGGAAAATTTCTCGTTAATTTTTAAGGGAGTAGGAGCGAAGTACGCCGGAAACGTGATTATAGTTGATGCAATGGAATTAAGTGCAACCGAAACATTAGAACGATTAATTGCTTCTATATTAACCTTGATGTTCCCTTTGGGAGTGGTACTCTGTTCACTGGCTACAGCCTCTAAATAAAGCCCCGAACAATCAATTATTAATTGTTCCAATTCCTTGAGCTTTATATTTTTCCAATGGCTTTCCGGCAACTTGGCAAGCATTTTATATGCTTTGGCAAGTTCGGCAACACTTGCCGACGGATCTTTAAAGTTAAAATTCTGTTCCACTTTTTTGAGGATAGTTCCTATCGCATCGCCGCCTTCTAATCTGGACCAGGAAGTATCGATGCCTTCAAATAAATTTCCATTTTCCTTCGGAAAATCTCCCTTTAAAAATTCTAAATACTCCGTCTCACTTCCTCTTGAACCCGTACTACCAAATCCTTGCGATTTGTGCATACTTCGGCTTAAAGAGGCAATTTCTCCATTAGATAGACCTAAAGCCGGGTAATAATTTCCGGTTTCAACTTCCACCAACTTCGATTTGTCTGCCTTTTCAAAATTCTCTCTACTTCCGTAAAACCACCATGAGGTATTAAAGAATAATCGCTTAGGCTGCCAGGTGCCAAATTCATTTGCTGTTTCCGGATATTTCGTGGCATCCCCAACCAGATCGTAAGCTTCTACTCCCAACATGGCCGATGAGGTATGATGCCCGTGTGTAGAGCCCGGACTGCGATGATCGAACCTATTTACGATAACATCGGGTTTAAATTTCCGTATCGCTCTAACAACATCGCTTAAAACTTCTTCTTTGTTCCAAATTGCCAGAGTCTCATCGGGGTGTTTCGAATAGCCGAAATCGTTTGCTCTTGTAAATAGCTGCTGTCCACCATCTATACCTCGGGCAGCCACTAATTCCTGAGTTCTAATAACTCCTAAAAGTTCCCGGATTTCCGGCCCCACTAAGTTTTGACCCCCGTCACCACGGGTTAACGAAAGATAGGCAGTACGGGCTTTAACATCATTGGCTAAATAGGAAATGAGACGTGTATTTTCATCGTCCGGATGCGCAGCAATATACAAGGCCGAACCTAAAAAATTAAGTTTTTGAAGGTTGTGATATATTTCTGAAGAAGTTGGTTTTTGTGGTTGTTGCGCCAAGAGTAAGGCACCACTAAATATAAAAAATAATAGAAATAGAAATCGATTTTGCATGGGTATGGAATATGAAAACCAAATATACCCAAAATGAAAAACTACATTAATCTATTGGCTGTTCTTTAACATTTTCATCCAACTCTTCCTCATCAGCAATATATTGGGCGATATCATCGGGTTTTACGACTGTAACTCCTTTTTGAAGCATCATTGTATTCGGATAGGTAATAATTTCATTATTTACGGTTCTAAGGATTACATGAAAGGTTTTAATATCTTCAATAATACCTTCATAAGGAAAATCCTTATCGTGAATTATAATGAGATCCCCAATCTTATACGGAAATGTAAAAAACATAATTACGCCACTGGTAATATTGCTCAAAATAGACCACTGTGCAAAAAATCCAACTCCAATTACAGCAAATACCGAAGACATGACCACTCCCAGGTTGCGAAAATCTACTCCCCAAATTAAAATGAATCCAAGAATTAAAAAGAAAATCGTTGAAAAATCGATA
>CBDUGY010000137.1:0-6819 GCA_965367015.1 uncultured Ulvibacter sp. | reverse complement strand
CAATTGATTGATTGTTGAAAATCTACATTTTATTTTCAAAACATATGTTTTAGTATGTTCAAGTAACTAATAAATTACGACAAAAAATCTACAAAGTAGAATATGACAGCATTGTAAGTTGTCAGGCTAAATGTAGGAAACTTCCTTGTTACAGAAATGTTTTGTTTCCCCGGTAGGGTTGCATTAAACCTAAAAAATGATTGAAACACGATCATAGGGCATATTAAGTATTTTGAAATTAATAACGATATGCGTTTTTGTTTAATTGAACCATTCAGGCCATAACATTTTTTTCAATGATTTCGCCTACTTATTGATATTGACAATCAAAATTTTACAGTAATTCTAATTAAAGTTTTAAGTTAATTCTGGGAAGAAATAGTAGTTCCTAATGATAAATCGGGCATACTTTTTGACCATTATATACCTATTATTATGGAACAAAAAAAAGTTTAAGATTTGAACACAAAATTCTAGAAATTATGAAAACAAAAATGATTGCAATTGCTCTTTTTGCTTTTGCTTTTGCGAATTTCACTTCTCATTCATTTGCTCAAGATCAAGCTCCAAAATTTAAAGGCTGGGACTTAGCAAAAAATGTAAAGTGTAGAGTAATTCCAACAGAAACGGGATTCTCAATTTTATTTGATCATTATGTAAAAGCCCCTGTAGATGAGGCGGTTGAACAATCATCAGGAAAAAGAGGTTACGATTACTATCAGGCAAAATCAGAATACAAAGTAAATTCTTCAGATAATACGATCATTGAAGTAAAAAACTCTGAAGATGTATCAAGTGAAATAAGAACACATGAGCCAATTAGAATTCGACAAAAAATAGATAAAAGTACCCCGGTGATTTTAAATCGAGTATCTGGTGCAGGAACAATGACAGATGCATCGACAGATGTAGGAGTTGGTGGTGGCGGAGGAAAAGCTGTTTACCATGAGCTTTCACTAACACGAAGATGTGCAGGTAGTACATCCGTTATTTCATTAGTGGACAATGAATGCGTCATCCCAACCGGGGATTGTCCAAATGGTAACTGTGACTTGAAAATTGAATGGACATGGAACGATGGCACCCTTATTACAGATACTGGCGGGAATATGAATCGTAACCTGGTTCATTTTTCGATGGTAATAGAGGATGGAGTTGGCACAGCAATGGCAATTAACGAAAAGGGATTACCCGGTGACAAGCCTAGAAAAACCAAATCAAAAAACTAAGAAATTCGAATAGAACAGGAAGTGCTTTACTTCCTGTTTTTATTTATGATGTGGTAATTCTTAACTATTCAAAACGCATTGCTTTTACCGGAGAGATCTTAGCAATGATATAGGAGGGAATGAGTAGCATTAAGAGACACAATAAGAATGTGCCAGCGTTGAGCAATAGAATGTAGCTAAGATCTATATAAACAGGCGCTTCCGTAACATAATAAGTATCGGGATCTAATGGGAAGAGTTTGAAATATTTCTGTATAAATAGCAATCCCAAGCCTATGAAATTTCCCCAAAATAAACCTACTCCAATAAGATACATAGCGTTGTATAGAAAAACCTTCCTCACGCTCCAATCACTGCTTCCTAGTGCTTTCAGAATACCAATCATTTGAGTTCTTTCTAAAATTAGTACTAACAAAGCGGTGATCATGTTGATACCAGCAACGAGAATCATAATCCCTATTATAAGTGCCACATTGAAATCGAATAGGTCGAGCCACTCAAAGATTGAATAGTATTTATTGCGGATAGTTTGTGTGTCTAAGGTGCTTGCTGTTGCTTCATAGATTTCGTTACCGATGTTCTGAATGTTATCGAAATCATCGACAAATACTTCGAAAGAGCCTATCTCATC
Source organism: uncultured Ulvibacter sp. (assembly GCA_965367015.1). Lineage (GTDB taxonomy): Bacteria > Bacteroidota > Bacteroidia > Flavobacteriales > Flavobacteriaceae > CAXBES01. Next base: position 4,959 of record CBDUGY010000137.1, on the reverse strand, counting down.
GTCCTTCCATTTATTGAGGCGTTGAATGTGTCTTATATCGGCAATGATGAATTGTTCATCGAATTGCTGAAAACTACTGTTATATAAGCCGACTATGGTAAAGCCAACACTTCGGGGCGGTTTGGAGCTTTCTTCGTTAAAAAAATACGTTACTACCTTGTCCCCTACCTTAAGATCAAGTCGGTTGGCTAGAAAAGTTGAAACGAGGATTTCCTGATTTAATTCATCTGTATATATCGGAAGCTTCCCTTCTACTAGAAATTCTGAAAAATACCTCCAATCGTAGTCATCTCCAACCCCTTTTACTACAATCCCTTCAAAATCGGTTGCCGTTCTAATTACTCCTCCTTTCGAAGCAGTAACTTGAATATGCCGCACACCTTCAACAATATTGAAATCGGGATAGAAATCCTGATTCTTCGAAATAGGAATCTGCGAATCGTTGGAGAAATTTGTATCAAAGTTGCTGATAATAATGTCACCATTAAAAGCCGATACTTTCTCGCGAATCTTTTGTTGCAGTCCGGCACTGGTCGCAATCGTGATTAGCATCATAATAATACCCAAAGCAATTGCTGTAATAGCAATTTTTATTATTGGTGCCGAAATACTACTTTTATATTCCTTAGAAGCGACGATGCGTCGGGCGATGAAAAATTCGAAATTCACAAGTTATTTTATGCCGTTATCTGTTTTCAAAAATACATTTTTCTTAGTGAAACTCTGGAGTAATAAGCTGAAAGGTTTTGCGTATTTCATGAAGCCGGTTATACTAACCTCAATCAATTACAGAGTCATGACTAAACCGTCCGTCTTTTTAGTTAAAGCAGGGAGTTTATGTTTGTTGCTTATAAGTTTTTCATGCGGCAGCGGTACCAACGGTAAAAATGAGGCTTCTGCCAACGACTTAGTAATTCACGATACCATGGAGGTTGGAGGGCTGGAAGCGGAAAGCAAAGAGACCGGAGACATCATAGTAGGAGCCGCTTTGTTTTCAGAGTATGTTCCTCTTATAGAAAACAAAAAGGTTGGGATCATAGCGAATCAGACCTCGATGGTTGGGGAAACTCATTTGGTTGATATTCTACTCCAAAAGAACATTTCAGTTAAAAAAGTATTTAGTCCGGAGCATGGCTTTCGGGGAACTGCCGATGCCGGAGAGGTTGTTAATGACGCCATTGATACTAGAACCGGCCTACCGATTATATCGCTTTACGGAAAAAATAAAAAGCCGTCAAAAAAGCAACTCGAAGATCTGGATGTATTAATTTTCGATATCCAGGATGTGGGTGCCCGTTTTTACACATACATCTCAAGTTTACATTATATTATGGAAGCTTGTGCTGAATTTGGAATTCCGTTGATAATTTTAGATCGTCCCAATCCGAATGGTCATTATATCGACGGACCCATTTTACAATCGGAGCATTCGAGTTTTGTGGGAATGCATCCGGTGCCTGTGGTGCATGGAATGACCATAGGAGAGTACGCACAAATGATTAACGGTGAAAAGTGGTTAAAAGATGGAGTTAGTTGTGACCTTACAGTGATTGCAATGGAGAATTACAAACATAAAAGCAACTATTCTTTAGCTGTAAAGCCATCTCCGAATCTTCCAAATGATACAGCAATTAATCTCTATCCCAGTCTATGTTTTTTTGAAGGCACTATTGTGAGCGCCGGTCGGGGAACTGAGATGCAATTTCAAATTTTTGGAGCACCTTCTTTACCTTCGGAAAAGTACTCGTTTCAATTTACACCTCAAGAGAATGAGGGTGCCAAATACCCTAAATTTAAAGGTGAGCTTTGTTATGGAAAGGACCTTAGGACGTTTCCGAAGCAAAACAAAATTAACCTTGATTGGCTCATTGAGGCTTATGTCGATAGCGGAAAGAAAGCAGATTTTTTCAATGACTTTTTTAACAAGCTTGCCGGTACAAAAGAATTACAGCGACAGATTGAGCAGGGCTTAACTTCAGAAGAGATTCGGCAGAGTTGGCAAAAAGATTTGGATACCTATACTTTGAAGAGGAAAAAGTATTTGATTTATGATTAAGAGTGATTATAACTGCTGGAGTAATATGGAGGAATGAGCATTAACCCAAAGTCCCATCGGTTAAATTAATGTTGTCACTTGAGGATCTAAAATTATAATAGAATTATCGAAAACTTACCTCTACAAAGGCAATCGCTTCTTCATTTCTTCAACGATATTAAAAGCAGCCGGACAGATTGCGACATTCTTTAATGTGAGATTCGAGATCTGCTGAAACTTTTTTCTATCGGTATGTGGAAACTCTCTGCATGCTTTAGGGCGTACGTCGTAAATACTACAGTAATTATCGGCTCCTAAAAAAGTGCAGGGTACACTTTGTAAAACATAATCGTTGTCTTCATCTATCCGTAAATAGGCTTCTACAAAATGCTGTTCCTTCATTCTAAAATGTTTTGAAATACGTGCTACGTCCTTATTGGTGAACAACGGACCAGTAGTCTTGCAACAATTTGCACAAGTAAGGCAATCGGTGCGTTCAAACTCCGCTTCATGCAATTCGCTCATTAAAAAATCGAGTTTCTTTGGCGGCTTTTTCTTTAACTTTGCCAAAAACTTTTTGTTCTCTGCATGAGTTTCTTTGGCTTTTTGTGGTAAGTTTCGAAGAATTTCTTCCATAGTGGCAAAAATAGGGAAAAGTGGGAGGTTGTGCGCAGGCATAGAAACAACTTTTCAGAAAATGAAGTAATACATAATTAAATTAACAATGAAAGATATCCTCGGAACAGCTCTTTTAGATTATTACCATGGAAATTATTCCGAAGATATAATCACAGAAACCAATATCAGTGAAGAAGATGAGTTGCCACTTCCTTATTTATTCAGAGGTTTTTCTGAAATGCCTGAGCTTGAACAAGAAGCATTAGAAATAGCCCGAGGCCACGTTCTAGATGTAGGTTGTGGCGCGGGGAGTCATTCTCTATATCTTCAGAAAAAAGGTTTACGGGTTTCGGCTATTGATATTTCCAACGGAGCCATAGAGGTTTCAAAACTGAGAGGTGTCTCGGATGCCCGAGTGATGGATATGCTTCATCTAAAAGAAGAAACTTTCGATACAATTTTAATACTTATGAATGGCACTGGTATCTTTCAAAAATTAGAATTCGTAGACCACTATCTCAAACGTCTCAAATCTCTACTACGTCCGAACGGGCAGATACTTATTGATTCCAGCGATTTAAAGTACATGTATCCATCGGCTTCGGTGGGTATAAGTGATGAAAACCGCGGTATATGGGTGCCGCAAGATAGGTACTATGGCGAATTAGAATTTACTATGAAATATAAAGGTGTAGAAAGTGAAACTTTCGATTGGTTGTATTTAGACGAGCACCTATTTGAACAAGCTTGCTTAGCTTCAGGATTGACTTTTCAACTTGTTGCGCGAGGTAAAAACTATGATTATTTAGCTAAGCTTACTGCCGCGTCTCATACCCTTTAGCTACCAAAGCATTCATATTACTCATAAACAGGTCGCGACTCCAATACTCTGAAATTTCAATAATGTCTTTACTTAGGTCCTGCTGTTTCTCACTTATCTTTTTGCCCACCTCGGAATTAAAAAAGTATACAATTTCCTTATTATCTTCGGCTGTTATTTTTTCTTCCCGCTTTGCTAATTTAGCACCTACATATGAGCTGTAAAAAGTATTCATTTCTTTTATTTCGGCTTCAGTAAAATGCTTTCGATAGGCAGAAGCTATCATAGCCAGTACCTTACTAACATCCTCTTCTTTACTGCTTTTCATTGCGGTCCACTCTTCTTCCGGTACATTGGCATCCCCAAATTGCTGACCCAGCATAACAAACATTTCATCGAATGCTCTATTGTATTGTGACTCAGTTCCATTGAGCTTTAGATATGTTATAATGTTCTCCTGAAATGAACTGTCTTGTGCTCCTACAGTGTAACAAATTCCTAAAAATAGCGTTAAAACAAGTGATCGTATTTTCATAATGCGCATATAAAGATTATGTTTGTTAATAATACAAATTTATACTAATGAAAGTTCTATACACAAATATCATTCCTCTTTTCTTCATTTTTCTTGCAATGGCATCTTGTAAAAAGGATGATAGTGACGATAGTGCCAATGATCCGAAAGCCGAAAATTTAAAAGCTTTGGGGGTATCAGCGGAAGATATTCTTTCCGAAGACATCTATAAAACTCTTACTGTAGAGTTTGTGTATTCACCGGCATATCGCCCTTCGCAGGAAGCGATAGATCAGTTTAGAACATTTTTGACGGAACGTGTAAATAAGCCTTCGGGCATAACAATCATTGAGACAGTCATTAATGATCAGTCTGGTGTTCCTTTTACCATTGAAGAGATTAGAGCCATTGAAGATGCACAGCGAACCCGGTATACTGTGGGCGATAATATTGCTGTTTATGTGTATTTTTCTAACGGTAGTTTCCAAGGTGATACAAACACATCAGTTACACTGGGAACGGCATATAGAAATACGTCGCTCGTAATTTATGAAAAGACATTGCAGGATATAACTTCCAGTGATCCAAGTTTGTTACCGGCTCTTGAATCGACAACACTTCAACACGAATTTGGACATATCCTGGGTCTGGTAAACATTCAGGATGATGACATCCATCCATCAGATCATGAAGATCCTTTGCATCTAAAACATTGTATCGTTGAAGACTGCCTTATGTATTTTGAAGCGACGAACACCAGAGCGGCGGTGGAACGTTTGAGGAGCAGACGTATGGTGCCGACTTTAGACCCTTTGTGTATTGCAGATTTGCAATCGAAAGGCGGAAAATAGTGCTGGGAAATGAAGCATAGTAATCAGGTCTTACTTCTATTTACTATCTTTTATAGTCATATTCATTAAGATTCCTCTCCGCCAGAGGTGCATTGCTCGGTACCAATTATTCATTCCTACT
>CBDUGY010000136.1:0-7023 GCA_965367015.1 uncultured Ulvibacter sp. | reverse complement strand
TGAATGATGTTGACATTTTGAGCGGTTTCTATTTGAAAATTGTCCATTTAATCTGTTTCTTTGGAACAAAACTACGCTACTTATGCGCGAAGCTGCCTTTGCGAAGCAAAATAAAGATAAATGGTTAAAATTTGAAAGCGTTCTGCGTAATAATGTTCAAATTCCGCCCGATGAATTAAGTGCACTTTATATTGAGGTTACCGATCATCTCAGCTATGCCCAAACTTTCTATCCAAATAGCAATACATTAAGTTATTTAAATGGTCTCTCAGTGCTGGCACATCAAAAGATTTATAAAACGAAGCGGGAATCCAGAAAGAGATTTATTACATTTTATACAGAAGAGTTTCCATTATTCTTTGCTCAATACCAAAAGCATCTACTTATAGCATTTACAACATTTCTGCTATTCTCAATTGTTGGTGCTTTTTCAGCTGCCACTGATGGTAATTTTGTTCGCCTTATTCTGGGTGATGGTTATGTGAATATGACGTTAGAGAATATCAAGAACGGGGATCCTATGGCTGTATATAAAGAAATGGAGGAAGTCTCTATGTTTTTAGGGATTACTGTCAATAATATAAGAGTGGCGTTAATCGCTTTCAGCTTCGGTGCTTTATTGTGTTTAGGAACGCTTGTAGTTATCATGAGAAATGCAATTATGTTGGGTTCCTTTCAGTATTTTTTTTATGAACAGGGAATGCTGTGGGAATCTGCCCGAACCATATGGATTCACGGTACCATCGAAATATCGGTAATCATTGTTGCCAGTTGTGGGGGTCTGGTAATGGGAAGTAGTATATTATTTCCAGGAACTTATACCAGATTGCAATCTTTTGTAAGGGGTGCGAAGGCCGGATTAAAAATTTTATTAAGTACCATTCCATTTTTTATTATCGCCGGCTTCCTGGAGGGTTTCGTGACACGACATACCGAAATGCCCGATTGGCTTGCTATAATTATTATTGGAGGATCATTATATCTAATTTTATTCTATTACGTCCTCTATCCATTAAAATTGAAAAAAAAGCATGCAGAGCAAATTGATACAGTTTAAAAAACAAAGAGAGTTAGGTAGTATACTGGGAGACACCTTTAGTTTTCTTCGAAATGAATGGAAACAGTTGTTCTCGCTTATTTTAAAGATAGCAGGTCCTGCGCTACTTGTAGTAGTTGCGGCCTATGTATTCTATATGTCTACAACTTTAGGTAGTTTTGCTGATATTACTAATCCTAATGGTTTTGATAACTTTACATTTAACGCCGTGCTGGCGCTTTTGCTATTATTATGTTCAGTAATTGTATTCTACTCTCTCTTATATGGCACTATACTTAATTATATAAAATCATATATAAAGAATGCCGGACAGGTAGATGCAGAGGAAGTTAAAATCGGTGTCAGATCAAAATTCTGGTCTCTGATAGGGTTGAGTTTTCTGGTTGCCTTGATCACCGGTGCGGGACTCATTTTTTGCGTGATACCCGGGATTTATCTGGGTACGGTTTTAATTACAACTTATGCAATACATGTTTTTGAAGATCGAGATGTAACTGACTCAATAAGCTATAGTTTTGAACTAATTAAAGGAGAATGGTGGATGACCTTCGCAACACTTTTGGTAATGTTTGTATTGTATTATTTTATCCTAATGATCTTTAATGTGCCACAATATATTTATATGTTCATTAAAATGTTTACAGTAGCCGAACAGGCATCTCCAGACCCTATGGCAATGTTTGATTGGATCTACATTGCCCTCAATACCATCGCAATTGTGGCACAGTATATCTTACATACGATAATAGTTATATGCGGGGTATTTATTTATTTCAATTTAAACGAGAAAAAGAACTTCACCGGTACATTGGAAACTATCGATGCCATTGGAACCAAAGAATAAAGATGCGCTTTCTTCAGATTTTATTTTTTCTTTTTTACTTCGGGAGCTTCGCCAGTCCGCAGGATACAACTGCAGTCAACAACAATAAATCTGTAATATTCGATTTATCTAGCGATCAGAAACCACTTGAATTTCACACTGAAAAAATTGAGGAGTATAAAAACGACAGAGATTTTGATTATTCTGAAATTAAAATTGAAGAAAACTGGTGGACCAAGTTTAAACGATGGCTGGGAAATCTTTGGAATAGCTTTTGGCGCTGGGTATTTGGCGGGGTTTCTCCGGGACCATTTTGGGCGGCTTTGATTCGCGTTTTACCCTACTTTATAGTGGCTATTGCTATTATTTTCGTTGTGTGGTTGTTCTTCAAACTTAATCCTGGCGCCACTTTATTTAAAACCAAACAGAAGCCGGAGGTGTTCTTTACGGAAGAAGAAGAGATTATTAAATCAAAGAATATTCAGAAACTAATCGACAGAGCCATTAAAAATAAAGAATTCCGTCTTGCGGTGCGGTATTATTACCTTTTAATTCTGAAAAAACTCACCGAATCGGAAATAATTGATTATGAATTCGATAAAACCAATGCAGACTATATTACCGAAATCACTTCAGAAAAACTCAAGCTGCAATTTTCAAAAGTTACGATTTTATACGATTATATCTGGTATGGTAGCTTCACGGTAACTGAGGAAGACTACAGTAAAGCACAAAAAACATTTAAATCGCTGGAAAATGATTTAACTAATCTTAAACCTATGGCATTTGAGTAGATTACAGAAAATATTACTAGGACTCTTCACTGTCCTGCTCGGAATTTTGGTCTACGCCGAAGCTACCAAACCTCAGCCTGTGAATTGGTTTCCCAGCTATCATAAAATAGATAAAATTCCCTTTGGAACTTATATCTTACATGATCTATTGGTGGATAATTTTGGAGAGAATCTAGAAGAAGTATCTGTACCTCCTTTCGAAAAATTACAAGATTCAACACTCTCCGGTACTTATATTTTCATAAACAACTATATAAATTTCGACAAGACAGAACTCAATTTGCTATTTGATTGGGTAGATAGAGGGAATACTGTTTTTATCGCCGCTCACGAGTTACCAAATGAGCTGGAAGATACATTAAAGCTTGAGTCGAGAAGCGCGGTTCTACTGAACAGTATAGAAACCAAACCTTTGCTGAATCTTTTAAATAGTACTCTGAAAGCTTCTAACCCGTATTTACTGGATAGAGATGTGAATCTAAGATATTTTGAAAAAATAGACACACTCAATCAAACCGTGCTGGGTATTACTCAGGTCTATGAGGGCACGTTGAAAATAAATGACCCATTAATAAATTATATCAAAGCACCTATGGGTGATGGATTTTTCTTTATTCACAACCAACCTGAGGTTTTTACTAATTACTTTATTTTAGAAAATCAGAATGCAGAATACACTCAAAATGCCTTGGCTTATATAAATGAGCCAAATAAGGTATATCTCGATAATTACTATAAGTCGGGAAAACGTATTAATATCTCGCCCCTTCATGTTCTCTTAAACAACAAATTTTTAAAATCGGGCTACTACATACTTTTAATAGGTGTGCTGCTGTTTGTTCTGTTTGAAGGCAAACGAAAACAGCGAAGTATTCCAATAATTCCTCGACTCACTAATAAAACGTACGAATACACGCGTACAATTTCGGGGATGTATATCGATAAGAAGGAAAATCATGAAATTGCTAAAAAACAGATCATACTCTTCCTTGAATTCGTTCGAACCCGATTAAGAGTTCCAACCGACCAAATAAATAGTCGATTTTTTACAGCGGTAGCGGCTAGAAGCGGGAACACACTGGAAGACACCAAAAATCTGTTTACATTTATGGAAAAAGTCCAACACCAGGTAAACACAAGCGAAGAAGAATTAATTAAATTATATACTGATATCACAATTTTTAAAGACAAAATAGATGGAAAATCCTGACGCAAATAACGAAGAATTACATTTTGATAATCGAATTCCTTTAGACGAATTGAAAACCGGGGTTGCCAAAATAAAGGAACAATTGGGTAAAATTATTATCGGTCAGGATGATTTCATAGAATTACTAATTGTTGGTTTGCTGGCAAAAGGTCACGTGCTTATTGAAGGAGTACCCGGGATTGCAAAAACGATTACAGCGAAGCTGTTTGCCAAAACTCTGAAAACAGATTTTAGCCGAATTCAATTTACGCCAGATCTTATGCCAAGTGATGTTCTTGGAACATCAATCCTAAATATGAAGACATCAGAATTTGAATTTAAAAAAGGCCCCATTTTTTCAAATATTATACTTATCGATGAGATCAATCGGGCTCCGGCCAAAACTCAGGCAGCCCTTTTTGAAGTGATGGAAGAACGTCAAATTACCATGGATGGCACAGAGTATCCTATGGAATTTCCATTTATGGTTTTGGCGACGCAAAATCCCATAGAACAAGAAGGCACCTATGCCCTGCCGGAAGCGCAATTAGACCGCTTTATTTTTAAAATTAAAGTAGGATATCCGAATGTAGACGAAGAGGTAACTATATTAAAAACACATCATGACCGCAAGCAGGCTCCTGCCGAAGATTTAATTGAGGGGGTTTTAACTCCCGAAGCTTTGAAGCGGTTTAGGAGTCAGGTGCAGGACATTGTGATAGAGGATAAAATATTTTCATATATCGCACAAATTGTAGATAAAACCCGAAATCATCCGCATCTATATTTGGGTGGTTCCCCAAGGGCTTCCTTAGCCATTATGAATGTTGCCAAGGCGTTTGCTGCAATTAACGGACGTGATTTTGTAACTCCCGAAGATGTAAAACGAGGTCTCGCCCCAGTGTTGCGACACCGAATTATTTTATCGCCCGAACGTGAAATGGAAGGCATGACTACGGAAGCGGTAATAGACATGATCGCACAATCAATTGAAATTCCCCGCTAAGTGATAAAATTCATAAGATCCCTATACTTTACACCAAGGTTTTTCTACGGAATGGCCGGTATTTCTGTTTTATTCTTGATGTCGTATTGGCTGCCGCAGATATATGGAATAATATGGTTGTTAGTTTTTGGATTGATTTTATTCATATTGCTCGAACTAACTATGCTTTATAGCCGAAAAGGCTTGATGGCGAAACGAATCTTGCCGGAGAAGTTCTCGAATAGTGATGAGAACGAAATTATTATTCAGTTAAAGAATAGTCACCTTTTTGTACTTTCAGTAGTAATTATTGACGAACTACCAATTCAGTTTCAAAAGCGAGATTTTTTCAGAAAAACAAAAGTAGAACCTAGTATACCGTGTACGTTTCAATACGCCTTAAGACCTGTAGATCGTGGTGAATATGTCTTCGGAAAACTTAACTGTTACGCTTCGGCTATCATCGGACTGGTGCGCAGGCGTTACATTTTCAGTAATGAGCAAATGGTAAAAGTGTATCCATCTTTTATTCAAATGAAGAAATACGATTTTCTGGCAATCGACAATAGGCTTTCTAATATAGGGTTAAAGAAAATTAGGCGAATAGGTCACACTATGGAGTTCGAACAGATAAAGGAATATGTAATAGGAGATGATGTTCGCACTGTAAATTGGAAATCGACTGCCAAACATGCCCGTTTAATGGTAAATCAGTATCAGGACGAGAAGATGCAGCCGGTGTATTCGATCATTGATACTAGCAGAGTAATGAAAATGCCGTTTGAAGAACTAAAACTTGTGGACTACGCCATTAACAGTGCCTTGGCGTTTTCGAATATAGCATTAAAAAAGAATGATAAGGTTGGAATGTTGGATTTCAGCAATAAAATTGGCGGATTCCTCCCCGCCAATGCTAAGAAAACCTATCTGAATGCAATAATGGAAGGTCTCTACAATGTAGATACGAAGTATTTAGACGCTGACTACGGAATGTTGCAAGCGCATATCAAGCGCAGGATTACTCATAGGAGTCTATTAATGTTATATACCAACTTTGAACATATTTCATCGCTTCACAGGCAGCTCCCTTTTTTGCTAGCAATTGCTAAAAAACATGTATTGGTAGTCATCTTTTTTGAAAACACAGAGCTTAAAGCACTTTCTGAAGGAAAAGCAGAGAATGCTTTCGAAATATTTGATCAAACAATTGCTCAACAATTTGAATTCGATAAAAAACTGATGGTTAGAGAATTACAACAAAGAGGAATCCAGACCATCCTTACACCGCCACAAGATCTTACAGTGAACACTATCAATAAATATCTCGAAATCAAAGCGCGGGGATTGCTATAATGTCTCCTGCCTTCTACTTTCTGGTTTCCAATTCCTTCCTTTCCTTATTAAAAAATACAATTCATCCATAGAATTACTCAATTCGGTTTTATTATTTATGTATGAAGCGTGATAGTTTACATATTTGTTTCAGATTATTAACTATAAAACATCAAATTATGAAAACTCTAATTTTATCCATCACAGTATTACTTTCATCTTTTTTCCTGAATGCTCAATCTGATACCGCTAGTAATTCCGAAGGAACAACAATTACGATAACAGTACCGGTTCAAAGCAGCGAAGGTAACATAGTAGTTGGGTTGTATGAAGAATCGAACTTTATGAGAAACCCTTCCACGGGAACGGCAGGAGAAATTATAGACGGCAAGGCAGTAGTAACTTTCGAAAATGTAGCTCCCGGGACTTATGCCGTAATTTTATTTCACGATAAAAATGAAAACAAACAAATGGATTTCGATCCTAGCGGAATGCCATTAGAAAGTTACGGAGTATCTAACAATGTTATGAGTATGGGACCTCCACAATGGAATGACGCTAAATTTGAAGTAGTCTCTGCTCCAATTGAAATGGAAATTAGAATGTAGAAAATTCTTTGATCAGACTAAAAAACCTCCCCTTGAAAGAGCGGAGGTTTTTTCAATTTTTACTATAAACAAAATCATAAAAATTAAATTTTACTATAGATTAAATTGATGAATATTTGTATCTTTGTGTAAATTCTCAGCAATGACTATTACTCAACTTAAATATGTTTTAGCAGTGGCAGAACATCAAAATTTTACCAAAGCTGCTCAGAAGACCTTCGTTACTCAGCCAACT
>CBDUGY010000135.1:0-7039 GCA_965367015.1 uncultured Ulvibacter sp. | reverse complement strand
GATGAGAAACTTCATATAAAATCTAAGTATGCTAATCGTTTGGTACCAAGCCCCGACAATAAGTGGATCGCTTTCACAAATTTGCATAAGGTGTATGTTGCACCTTTGGTTTTAAACGGCAAGGAACTAGACCTGGATAACAATAGTAAGTCGGTTCCTGTTTCTCAAATTGCAAAAGATGCGGGTATTAATATTCATTGGTCTCCTAACAGTGAGAAGATAATGTGGACATTGGGAGATGAATATTTCAGCAACTATTTAAAAGATCGATTTACATTTCTACCAGGATCTTCCGAAACAGTTCCTGAAATGACAAGCGTTGGTACAAAAATCGGTCTCACAGCCAAAATGGACAAGCCTACGGGACGTATTGCTTTTTCGAATGCCCGAATCATCACCATGAATGGTGACGAGGTGATTGAAGACGGAACGATTATCATTAAAGACAATATCATTGAAAAGATCGGGAAGTCTTCAGAAACACCCATTCCTTCCGATGCAAAAATTTACGGAGCACTCGGAAAAACCATCATGCCCGGCTTGGTCGATGCACATGCACATGTTGGAGCTTTCCGTTACGGCTTAACCGCTCAGCAAAATTGGCGGTTTATGGCGAATCTCGCGTTTGGAGTAACTACTTCGCACGATCCTTCGGCTAATACAGAAACTGTATTTTCCCTTTCAGAATTACAGAAAGCGGGGAAACTTGTAGGTCCACGTCTCTATTCTACCGGGTTTATACTTTATGGTGCCGATAGTGATCAAAAAGCAGTCATAAATAATTTGGAAGATGCCCGAAGCAGTATTCGCCGCACAAAAGCCTTTGGCGCCAAGAGTGTTAAAAGTTATAATCAGCCTCGTCGAGAACAGCGTCAGCAAGTAATGCAAGCTGCTCGTGAACAGGGTATAAACGTTGTTCCTGAAGGTGGTTCTACTTTTTACCACAACCTTTCGATGATTGTTGATGGGCATACGGGTGTTGAGCATAACATCCCTGTTGCTCCTGTTTATAAAGATGTACTTGAGCTGTGGAGCACTAGTAATACAGGCTACACCCCTACTCTGATTGTGAATTACGGCGGACTCAATGGTGAGTTTTTCTATTATCAACGTGATAACGTGTGGGAAAATGAAAAGCTACTCACTTTTACACCTCGCGCTGTTATCGACAGTCGTTCTCGACATAGAACCATGGTTCCGCTAAAGGAATATGAAAACGGACATGTTTTAGTTTCGAAAACAGCCAAAGCCTTAAGTGATGCCGGAGTAAAAGTTAATATGGGAGCCCACGGACAACTGCAAGGCTTAGGTGCACATTGGGAAACCTGGATGCTCGCCGCTGGGGGAATGACCAACTTAGAAGCCTTAAAAGCTGCCACTATAAATTCTGCTGAATATATTGGTGCCGGGAATGATATTGGTTCTTTGGAAGTTGGAAAAATGGCAGATCTCATTGTGCTAAATAAGAATCCTTTGGAAGTTATTGAAAACACTCAGTTTATTGAAAAGGTAATGATCAACGGACGAATCTACGATGCGAATACAATGAACGAAGAAGGTAATTATAATGTGCAGCGCAAGCCGTTTTATTGGGAGTTAAGCAAGTATAATCAGGCTTTCCCCTGGCATGAAGAAACCCAAGGTTTTATGGACGGCGGTTGCGGATGTCACCTCGGGCATCAATAATATACGTTTTAGCAGTAAGGAGGTCACAACTCTGTTGAAATACAAAATACCCTTAAAAAATATGCCCACTAGAGCCTATTGGCAATTTTATAAAGAAGTACTACCCTTTGTAATCGTGTTTACATTATTAGGTAAAATAATCTTTGGAAGTGCGACGGCACTCGCTATGTTTTTAATTCTGGGAATAGCGATTGGCTTTTTGGCATTTTATCTTCTGAAGAAAGATCAGTTTTACTTTTATTACAATCTGGGTTTGACAAAATGGAAGCTCTTTAAAGCGGTTTTTGTCATCAATTTAATCGTAGGAACACCGGTTATCATACTCTTATTAATTATCAGTTCCTTTCTGTTTGGCAACTCTTCAGTTATATAGCGCCACGAAGTCCTTCGGGAAAAAGGAAATCCTCAAGGAGGTTTCATTTATATGTAAAACCGGTGATATTCTAGGTATTTTTGGCCGCAACGGTTCAGGAAAATCCACACTTTTACAAATGATTTTTGGTATAGAAAGTGCTAATGAAATAAAATTATATTTAGACGATCATTCCATTTCACCCTCCAGGGTAATTGCCGATAAACGAATTGCATATTTACCTCAGCACCCTTTTTTGCCTCAACATGCCCGTGTTCGTGACATTATTCCGATGTATTTTACTTCGGAGGAAAAACAAGACTCTATTTTTTACGATCCTGTTATTGCTAAAATCGCAGCTCGAAAAGTGAACGAGCTTTCCATTGGGGAAATGAAATACTTTGAAGTGATTTTAATGGGAAATTTAAACCACGATTTTTTGATGCTGGACGAACCTTTTAGCATGGTTGAGCCTCTCGAGAAAGAAGCTTTAAAAAAGTTCTTACTTCAGAAAAAAAAAGAAAAAGGAATCATAATCACCGATCATTATTATTATGATGTTTTAGACATATCTACAAAAAATCTAGTTATTAAAGATGGCATTACTCATGTTGTTGAGAGTGAGGAAGATTTAAGAAAGTTTGATTATCTTTCAAAAAGGTAAATTTTATTTATGCATCTCGCACAATTTAATATTGCAGAAGCTATCGATACAGTTGAAAGTAAAACACTAAAGGGTTTTTTTGATAATGTGGATCGCATCAATGCATTGGCTGATAAAAGTCCAGGGTTTATTTGGCGTTATGATGATGATAAAGGAGAAGATACCTTTTCGCTTCAGGAATACCAATCGGAGTTTATTTTGGTGAATTTAAGTGTTTGGAAAGATCGCGATAGTCTCTTTAAGTTCGTTTATCATTCGGATCACTTAGAAATATTCCGAAGAAAAAAAGAATGGTTCACCAGAATGCCAAAAATGCATATGGTGCTATGGTATGTTGATGAGTTGCATATACCAACGTTACAGGAAGGAAAGGAACGACTGGAGTATCTCCAACGACATGGCGAAAGTGAATATGCTTTTAGTTTTAAAAGTAAATTTTAAGGATGAACTTCTATGATCTTAGCAAGGCTGAACGCAGCAAAAAAGTAGCCGATATTCAATTTGAGCTACAAGAAGCCACGAAAAAAAACGAGATTGAAGTTTATCTGGAACATTTTGGCGATGAAGATATCTATCTTCGGAAAGCTGCATATTTAGGGATAGGAAGAATTTATAGTGCTAGACACGATTTGCGAAAAGCTATTCTTGCGATACTTACTAGGCTTCAAACCCACAGAGATGAGCTTGTACGACAAACAGTTGTGAACACAGCAGGTGAAATAGGTATGTTTCAATTTGAAATGGTATATCAAATTTTTGATAGAGCCCTCTTTGATGATCATCACAAAGTAAGAAATGCGGTAATTGGTTCTGTAAAAAAGATGAGTAAGAAAAACCCTGAACCTACTCTAATCTGGGCGAAGAAATATTTGAAACATCCCGATAAGGAAGTGAGAAGAGAAATCTGTCACGGAATTGAATTAAGAGGGCGAACACATCCTGAAGATATATTGCCTTTGTTAAAGGAACTGCAGAATGATGATACCGGAAGAGTAAGAGGTACACTTGTACATGTGATCGGGCAAATAAGTTATAAAAAGAACTGCCTACCCAAAGTAGTGAAAGCTTTAAAAACATGGAAAAATATGACCTTAGTGCACGATGCTATCGATGAAATAATTGATGTACACAGTGAAAAGCGCTATGCAAAATTTGCGGAGTTGTCGCAACAGCATGTTATTGATTATATTTCAGAACACTTACCAAATTCATAAATCATGAGAAACTTCATTTTACCCATTTTTGTAGCACTAATGTCTATAGCTTGTGCAGATCTTTCAGAAGAAAAAACAGATATAAAGAATACAACTAATAACTATTTATCTTTTGAAGGCCGTGACGACCAGTTTACCGGCGGAATTAAGATGATCCCGATTCAGACACCGAAAGGAACTTTCAATGTCTATACCAAACGTGTGGGTAACAATCCTAAAATAAAAGTTTTACTTCTTCACGGTGGTCCGGGAGTGACGCATGAAATTTTCGAATGTTTTGACGGCTATTTTCCGCAGGAAGGAATTGAATATTATTACTACGATCAGCTGGGGAGTTATTATAGTGATCAGCCGGACGATCTCAGTCTTTGGGATACAGCAAGATTTGTGGAGGAAGTTGAGCAAGTGCGGAAGGCTTTAAACATGGATAATTCGAATTTCTATCTTTTCGGACAATCATGGGGAGGAATTCTCGCAATGGAATACGCTTTAAAATATCAAGATCATTTAAAAGGATTGATAATTTCAAATATGGTTCCTTCCATTCCGGACTATATGGCATATAGCGACAACGTTTTGGCGCCAAAAATGGATCCTGAAGTTTTGGCCGAAATCATGAAATACGAAAATGCAGAAGATTATGGTAATGAGCGCTATTTGGAGTTGGTTGTGAATCATTATTACACAGAACATGTGATAAGAATGCCTGTTGATGAATGGCCAAATTCAATTCAGCGTGGTTTTCATCATTTAAATCCGAAAGTCTACGTCACTATGCAGGGTCCAAGTGAGTTTGGTATTAAAGGCGACGCAACTTTGAAAGATTGGGATGTCAAAGACAGGCTCAAAGAAATAAAGACTCCAACATTATCCATTGGTGCAACTTATGATACTATGGATCCGAAGCAGATGGAATGGATGGCAAATGAAGTTCAAAACGGGAGATTTTTATTGTGCCCCAATGGCAGTCATTTGTCTCAATATGACGATCAGAAGAACTTTTTTAGCGGACTGATACAATTTATAAAGGATGTAGATTCCGGCAATTTTAAATAAAAAAAGACCCTAATTTCTTAGGGTCTTAATCATTAATCAACTTAATAACTAACCAAATTATTAATTCTTCGGCATAACTACTTTATCGATAGCGTGTATTACTCCGTTAGAAGCATCAACATCTGCCATCACTACAGTAGCTGTTCCACCTTTGGCATCCTTAACCATTACTTTATCACCTTTTAATGATAAAACAAGATTCTCGCCTTGAAGGGTGGTCACCGTATATTTATTATTATTGTCATTTATAGCCTTGATTACATCGGCAGCTTTCCACTCACCTGATACAACATGATACTTCAATAAGTTTTGAAGAGATGCTTTATTTTCGGGCTTCAATAAACTCGTCATAGTAGCAGCAGGTACTTTTGCAAAAGCGTCGTTGGTAGGAGCGAATACAGTATATTCACCTTCTTCCATAAAAGTTTGAGCTAAATCGGCACTTTTAAGCGCTGTAACTAAGGTTGAAAAATTCTCATTTCCCATGGCAATGGATGCAATGGTATTCTTCTCAAATTCCATTTTTGCTGTTTCAGCCATTTTAGCTTCTTCTTCGGCCTGCATTTTGGCTTCCATTTCCATTTTTTCCGCCTCAGCTTTTGCTTCAGCTTCTTTTTTCTTATCGTCATTACAAGAAACAAAAAGCAATCCAGCTAGGGATAACGACATCAATATAGTTTTAAAATTTACTTTCATAGTGTTGGTTTTTATTTTGATCAAAGATATTGTTTGATATGTGAAGGTTTTGCCAAAAGCATTTAATGTTTCGTTAAATAATCCCTTAATCCCTGATTTTGTGTTAAATAACGAAAAGAGCTTCTAATAAGGGCCATAAGTTTTGTACAACAGGTTTAGGTGAGCCAAAATTTGTATCTTTAAATCATTAACAACAAATAAACTTAAGAGTAACATGGTTAAAGCAAAATATCAAAGTGTACTTGATCTTGGAGAAAAGTTGAAAATTCAAAAAGGTGATGTACAGGTTAAAGGAAATACCTTAGAAGTAAGAGGAGTGGCTAATACCCCATATGAGAAAGATAAAATTTGGGATGAAATTAAAAAAGTTGGAGGTGAGAATCCGAATGATATCATGGCCGATATAAAAGTAGCCGATAGTAGCGTTTACGCTAGACATACCGTCGCAAGCGGAGAATCTTTAAGCAAAATTGCTAAACACTATTACAAAGATCCTATGAAGTACAATGCGATTTTCGAGGCTAATCGGGACAAGCTTAAAAATCCGGATATGATCCATCCCGGACAGGAATTAGTAATTCCGCATTTGTAATTACAAATTAATTATAAGAAATTTAAGCTGCCCTTTTAGGGCAGTTTTTTTATGACTGAAGTTTTTTCAGATATGTCATTAGGTCTGCTGATAATCCTATTTATTTTAGGCACGGCAGCGTTCACGCTTTCTACTATTAGCGGGGGTGGCGGCGCCTTAATGCAAATTCCGGTTTTGAATTTTTTAATTGGAACCTCGCAAACTGCGCCAGTAATTAATTTAGGGACGTTCTTAAGCAGACCTTCTCGTATCATTCTTTTTTGGAAACATATTGTGTGGAAAGTCTTTTGGTATTATGTCCCTTCAGCAATGCTGGGCGCAATAATAGCTGCGTGGCTTTTTACTGAAGTAAAAATAGTTTGGATTCAAATTATTGTTGGGTTATTCCTAGTGAGTACTTTTTTTCAGTATCGCTTCGGAAAAAAGGAACGTTCATTTGAAGTCAAACTCTGGTATTTTATACCCCTTGGCTTTGCAATTTCAATGATAGGAACATTTACAGGCGGAATGGGACCCATACTGAATCCTTTTTTACTGAATGCGGGCATCGAAAAAGAAGAATTAGTGGGTACCAAAGGAGCTCAGGCATTTTTCTTAGGAATCTCTCAAATTGGTAGCTATACTTACTTCGGACTCTTAACTACAGAGCTATGGGTCTATGGAATTGCAATAGGGTTGGGAGCGACTTTAGGAAATGTCATTGGAAGATATCTCCTGAAGAGAATGAGTAAACTTGCCTTCCGAAAATGGGTTATTGCTATAATGGTGATTAGCGGATT
>CBDUGY010000134.1:0-7221 GCA_965367015.1 uncultured Ulvibacter sp. | reverse complement strand
GCCTTAGTGCGAATTGAGCAATTGTTCCCACTGCCAATCGAGAAGATGGAAGCCATCATAAAGCAATACAAAAATGCCGAGGATATAGTCTGGGCTCAGGAAGAACCAAGAAATATGGGCGCATACTCGCATCTTTTGTTACACTTCGATAGGGCTAAGACTTTTAGGGTTTGCAGTAGGAAAATGTATGCTGCACCTGCATCTGGAAGTAGTGTCCGTTCGAAACTGAGACATTCCAAAGTTATAGAGAGTGTTTTTAATAAATTTGAAGAATAAATTAGCAACTCCTTTTAGGAAAATAGAATTACTATGGCATTAGAAATGAAAGTCCCTTCACCGGGAGAATCCATAACAGAAGTAGAAATAGCACAATGGCTGGTAGAAGACGGCGATTGGGTTGAGAAAGATCAGGCTATTGCAGAAGTAGATAGTGATAAAGCAACGCTAGAACTTCCTGCAGAAGCTAGCGGTATTATTACTCTTAAAGCTGAAGAAGGGGACGCTGTGGCTGTTGGAGCAGTGGTTTGTTTAATTGATACTGACGCTAAAAAACCCGGTGGTGACGACACTACCGAAACATATAAGAATCCGGGGGATGAAAAAGGTGAAGGCAATGCTGGCCCTGATCTGGACAAACAGAATGCCGAAACTAAGAATACCGGAAAAAAAGCTGAGGCGCTGACACAAACTCCGTCTAAATCTACAACACCGAGTCAAGTGCAAGACACTAAAAGCTACGCTACCGGAACTCCATCACCATCAGCGAAGAAAATTTTAGATGAAAAAGGAATCGCCACCAAAGACATAAAAGGTAGCGGTCGAGATGGGCGCATTACAAAATCTGACGCTGAGAATGCCACACCATCTATGGGAACTCCTGGAGCTGGAGGTCGAGGTACCGAGCGTAAAAAATTATCAATGTTACGCAGAAAGGTGGCAGAACGACTAGTGTCCGCAAAAAATCAAACGGCTATGCTAACCACTTTCAACGAAGTGGATATGAGTGCGATATTCGAATTAAGAAAACAATATAAAGAGCAATTTAAAGAGAAACACGGAGTGGGTCTTGGATTTATGTCTTTCTTTACACTAGCAGTAGTACGTGCTTTAAAATTATTTCCGGATGTAAATTCAATGATAGATGGAGACTACCAAATAAAGCATGACTTTATAGATATCTCTATCGCTGTTTCTGGGCCTAAAGGCTTAATGGTTCCGGTTATAAGAAATGCCGAAAATCTATCTTTTAGAGGAGTTGAAGAAGAGGTTAAGCGTTTGGCAATTAGAGCTCGTGATGGTCAGATTACTGTTGATGAAATGACTGGTGGTACTTTCACCATATCAAATGGAGGAGTATTTGGTAGTATGTTATCAACTCCAATTATAAACCCACCTCAATCCGGAATTTTGGGAATGCATAATATTGTGGAACGCCCCGTTGCCAGAGATGGAGCTATAGCGATTGCGCCTGTAATGTTTGTCGCCCTTTCTTATGATCACAGAATCATTGACGGAAGAGAGTCGGTAGGATTTTTAGTAGCGGTTAAGGAAGCTCTAGAAAGTCCGGAAGAATTATTAATGGACAACGATGTAAAGAGAGCTTTGGAACTCTAGATTCAATCTGTCTTAGTTTTATAATAAAAAAACCCCGACTTATCTAAGTCGGGGTTTTTTTAAGTAGCATGGTTAATTATAAGTTGTACCTCTTACTTACTACATATATGTTGTGAAATAATTTATTAAATTTAAAAGGACTATCAAGATAGCCGCAACTACAAGAACAATTAAAAATATACGTCGATTTCTGGATTTGTTTTTTATCAACACATCAGTTTTCATATGGTAAAAATCTGGAAATAATTTTTTACATGAAATACGTGTTAACACGTAACTTTAGATAAATGAATAGATTAGCTAAATTACATAAGTTGATCTTGATGTTCTTTAGCCCAGATTAACAGGCTGTTTGTCTTCGGTTCTAAGTTTAGTTTTGTAATAATATTGCTTCGGTGTTTCTCAACTGTTCTGTAAGATATAAATAGTAAGGATGCGATTTCCTTGTTCGTTTTATCTTTTGCAATAAGTTTGAGAATCTTTCTTTCAGATGGGGTTAAAATACTTAAAGCCGTATTATCCAGCAAATTATCCCCTAAAAGTTCTTTGATTTTCGGACTAAAATATTGAATTCCTTTTGTAACTGTTTTTATACAGATTTCAATTTCTTCTAAAGCAAATTCTTTTAAGATATATCCAAAGATGTTTAAATCTTGAGCTTTTTGGTATAGTTCTTTTTCTTTATGAAGGGTAATTAGCACTATTTTTGTAGCAATTCCGTTCGATTTGCACTTCTTTGCTATTTCAAGACCAGACATAAAAGGCATTTGAATATCCAAAATAGCGATATCCGGACTTTCTTTAGTTATTAAGTTATAGGCTTCCCTACCATTGTTTCCATACCCAATAACATTATATTTTTTTTCTAACAAAAAATCATTAAGACCTTTAAGTAATAAAGGGTGATCATCTGCGGTAATTATAGAGGGTTCTTTCATTTAACAGGAAATTTGTATTCGAGAAACGTTCCAGTCCCTAATTTAGATTGAACCTTCATTTGTCCTTTTAAAAATTTTGTACGTTCTAATAACGTCTTTAAGCCAAGGGATTTTGAGTCTTGATATTTTTCGGTGAACTCAAAACCAATGCCATTATCAATAATAGAAATATTTACGCTATTAGATAGTTTCCGAACAGAAACCTTACTTGCTTCAGCTTTGGCATGTTTTATAATATTACTCAAACTTTCCTGAACAATCCTATAAATATTAACTTCTTCTTCCGGTGTAAAGAGATTATCTATATTATCTATTTCCGATGAAATGAATAAAGTAGTGTTTTCATCAATTTGGGTAACAGTGTGCTCAATAGCTTTGGTAATACCTAGTTCCTGAAGCTGAAAAGGATGCAAATCTCTAGAAATTGTTCGAACCTCCTCGATAGCATTATCTACCATAACCTTCGTATTCTTATCACCTGTTGCGATAAGTTTATTTTTTATAAGTAATAATTGTTGTCCTAAACCATCGTGAAGATCTTTTGAAATACGCATTCGCTCCTCTTCCTGAGATACAATCAACTCCTGACTAAATTTTTCTTGAAGTGTTTTATTGTTTTTAAGATTTTGTCGGTTTCTATAAAGTAATATTAGTCCAAAGATGAGTACAATTGCAAGGCTCACAAAAAACATTAAGTTCTTAAAAGTTTGGCTATCCTTTTCAAGTAACTGTATGTTGGTGCTTTTTTCAACCAATTCCTTTTCTTTTTTCTGAATATCAAAAAGAGTTTGATAATAGGCTAATGAATTAGCATTACTTTGATTGTACAATGAGTCTCGAATCGCAGAATAGGCATCTTTGTTTTCTAAGCTTTTTTTAAAATTACCCATTTTCTTGTAAACTTTTGAAAGCAGAATATGTGATGTCATAATTTCATCTTCAATTCCCAGATTCTTGGCATTGTCCAATTTTCGTTGAGCATAGATCAAACTATTTTCGTAATCTCCGATTGCTTCCAGATAATTAGCTTTAGCCTCGTTATAATTTAATTCCGAGTAGATATCACCGGTTATTTCAACATATTTATTCTCAATTTCGTCTAAGTATTTTTTTGCCTTTTCGAAATCGCCACGCTTACTGTAGTATTCAGATAATTCAGAATTAATAGCGATAAACTGCTTCTTACTTCCAGTTAAATCTAATAAGTTTTCTTCCGCTTTTAATAGGGATGCTAGTTGTAAAGAGTCATTACCAATTTTTTTATAATCCAAGGCCTGATTATAGTATTCATCGGCTAAATATTTATCAAGCTCAAGCTCGATTAATTTTTCAATCAACTCATCGCGCTCTTTCTTAGCAATATCGAAGAATCCATTCTTACTGAACATAGTTATGTTACCTTGTTGGGCATATAACATATATTCATAATCTTTTAAATTCTGATAATAGATATAAGCTTTTTTGTAATCTTCTCCAGCTTGAACGAAATTTCCTAGATTTGAGTTTGCCTGTCCTCTAAATAGATAAGCGTCTGCCGCATGAATAGAATCTTTTTCAGAAAAGTTTTCTAATGCAAGTGTATAATCTTCAACCGCTTTTTTAGTATCAATTCTCATATGAGCGCTTCCCCTTTTTAAATAGAGTCCACCTAATAAGAAGCTATCATCTATTTTATATTTATGAGCCAATACACCATTGATTACTGTAACAGCTTTTCTTGGGTCATCACCAAAGTTGGTCAGCGGGTATTGCAGATTCATCGCTTTCTTGGCCGCGAATTCGATACTATCCATTTCTTTGGCAAGTTCGATATATTCAAAGCTGTAATTAATGAAAGATTCCTTGTTATTTCTGAAGCTCTTGGAGAGAATTGAGTCAAGCGCCTCTAATTTAACCGCATTGTTCGAAGTGCTTTTAGCAATAGATTTATAATACTCTATATCTTGCCCAAAAAGAACAAGAGGGGCAAGTAATAAAATAGTAATGAACACGGGGTACTTCTTGAACATTATTAGGCTATCTGTTAGGATTTAAAAGTACTAAAAATTAGTTAGACAGAAATTGCAATCAAGTTATTTGCTTTATATAAAGACAATTTCGACCATAATCGATTACACTGCGCATTTTTTTTAGAAAATCGGCTCCAATGATTCCATGAACAATATCTTCTTCGGCCTGACTTAAAGCTTCATTCACGTGTGATAGATCGAAAAGTATGAAATCCATATTTTTTACGCTCCAGCTACCAAGAGAGATATGATTATTTCGAGCTAGTCTGGTTTCCATATCTATAGCACCGGCACCGGCAGCTTTTATTTCACTTTCTTCACTTTTCAGAATAAAATATCCAACACTAATCATGCCAATACAACTCGTGGAGGCACCAGTATCAAGAATGAAATCACCCTTAATTCCATTAATTTTTGCCGATAATTTGTAGTGACCTGTTGCTAATTTTTTTAATGGCACTCTATAAAAGCCTTGAGCCTCCATAAAACTTCGTAAGTTTTTCACACGCTTTTTTTTGTAAAGATAGTAAACAAAATAAGTAGCTTTGCAAACATGTTAACCGATACCCATACCCATTTATATAGCGAAGCTTTTGCCGAGGACCGAAAAGAAATGATGCAAAGAGCATTCGACTCGGGCATTAAGAGATTTTTTATACCCGCTATAGATTCTAGCTATACCAAGGCTATGTACGATTTAGAGAAGGAATATCCTGAAAATGTGTTTTTAATGATGGGTCTTCATCCCACTTCAGTAAAAGCACATTACAAAAGTGAATTGGCACTTGTAGCGGAAGCTTTCAAAACGCGGAAGTTTTTTGCAGTTGGCGAAATTGGCATCGATCTTTACTGGGATACTTCCACGTTAGATATTCAAAGAATTGCTTTTAAAACTCAGATCCAGCTAGCCAAGAAATACAAACTTCCCATTGTAATTCATTGTCGTGACGCATTCGATGAAATATTTGAGGTGTTAGAATCTGAGAAGGATAAAGATCTTTTCGGAATCTTTCACTGTTTCACGGGAACACTTGAACAGGCTAAACAAGCACTTTCTTATAATATGAAATTAGGAATTGGTGGAGTAGTAACCTTTAAAAATGGAAAGATTGATACTTTTTTAAATGAAATTGATCTGAAGCATATTGTTTTGGAAACCGATTCGCCTTATCTTGCTCCGGCGCCCCACAGAGGTAAGCGGAATGAAAGCAGCTATTTAAAGCTAATCTGTAAAAGGTTATCTGATATCTATGATGTTTCCGAAGAAGAGATCGAAAGGATTACAACCGAAAACTCTAAAGATGTTTTTGGGGTTTAAAAAATAATTAATTCTGAAATTAGAATGGCTAGCACTAAATCAAATATTCTTTTAATCTATACTGGGGGTACTATTGGAATGATTAAGGATTTTGAAACGGGGGCACTTCGGAATTTTAATTTTAATGATCTGTTAAAGTACATTCCTGAATTGAAGCTTTTAGATTGTGAAATATCTACCACCAGCTTTAAGCAGCCAATAGATAGCTCTAATATGAATCCATCATATTGGGTAGATATCGCTACCATAATTGAAGATAATTATGAGCAATATGACGGTTTTGTAGTGTTGCATGGTAGTGATACTATGTCTTATACGGCTTCAGCCTTAAGTTTCATGTTAGAAAATTTGTGCAAACCAGTTGTATTTACTGGGTCTCAGTTGCCAATAGGAGATTTGAGAACCGATGCCAAAGAAAACTTAATCACTTCAATTCAGATAGCGGCTTTACAAGAAAGAGGACATCCTAAAATTGGAGAGGTGTGTTTATACTTCGAATATAAACTGTACCGTGCAAATAGAACCACGAAGATAAATGCGGAACATTTTGAAGCATTTGCCTCATTAAATTATCCTGCATTGGTAGAAAGTGGGGTGCATTTGGTCGTTAATCAAGAAGCCTTGTATGTTCCCAATAGGAGAAAAAAATTGAAAGTCCACAAGAAAATGGAGTCGAATATCTTGCTGGTAAAAATGTTCCCGGGGCTGGACGAAACAACTATAAATTATCTTTTTGATTATCCTGAGATCAAAGGACTCGTGTTAGAAACTTACGGAAGTGGTAATGTAACCAATGAAGACTGGTTTATTAATGCTTTACGCAAATTACTCAAAAGCGGGATCCCTGTGATTAACGTTACTCAGTGCTCTGGTGGTAGTGTTGCCATGGGCCAGTATGAAACCAGTATTGAGCTTAAAAAAATGGGAGTTATTTCGGGAAAAGATATCACAACTGAAGCAGCCTTGGCAAAACTGATGTATTTACTCGGACAAGAAGTCTCGTCGAACAGTTTCAAGACAATTTTTGAAACTTCCTTACGAGGGGAGATGGTTTAAATAATAGCTTGAATTGGTTGTGTTGCATTTCTTTTTTTTGGTTCTTTGCGTACTAATTAGAGAGGTGGCCGAGTGGCTTAAGGCGCACGCTTGGAAAGCGTGTATACGGCAACGTATCGAGGGTTCGAATCCCTTCCTCTCTGCGAATACATTTGCGATTGAGAAAATTTGTCCAAGCTTGCTTGAGCAAATTTTGGAAAGAGCAAATGTCAAACACGCAGTGTTTGCTACATCAATGTATTGCCAGTATAGTCTATAGGGATCACCGCGCAGCGGTAATCCCTAT
>CBDUGY010000133.1:0-7247 GCA_965367015.1 uncultured Ulvibacter sp. | reverse complement strand
TTGATTTGGCGGAGGTTGAATTTAAAATTTCAGATATGAACGGTTGGAGTTTTAGGATTGTAAATGCTGAAACTGTTGCTTATCCCTCAGATTGGAGAAAAAGACTTGGGGATGCGGTTGGCTTTTCAGAAGAAAAATTAAAAATTCTAAACGTCGATTACACTTTATATCTTTCCGAAGTAATTAATTACTTTATCAATACACACAAAATTAAAAATTTAGATGCAGTGTGTAGTCATGGACATACCATTTTACATCAACCGGATGAAGGACTTACATTACAAATAGGCAATCTCCCAAATTTAGCTTTATTGATTGAACAAAAAGTAGTTTGCGATTTTAGAGTTCAGGATGTGAAACTTGGGGGACAAGGTGCACCCTTGGTACCTATAGGTGACCGGCTGTTATTTAATGAATTTGATTACTGTGTGAATTTAGGCGGATTCGCCAATCTCTCTTTCGAAAAAGAGGAAAAACGTATTGCTTACGATATTTGTCCTGCAAATATTGTTTTAAATGTCTATGCAGAAAAACTAGGCTTTCCTTATGACGATAAGGGTAGAATAGCATCAAGCGGTGTTTTAAATAATCGTTTACTGGAGCAATTGAATTCTTTGGATTTTTATGAGCAAAAACCGCCGAAATCTCTCGGACTAGAATGGGTACAGAAGAATGTAATGCCAATTTTAGATTCATGTCAATTGTCTTCCGAAGATGTTTTACAAACTTTTACCTCTCATATAGCTTACCAAATATCTCGACATTTAATGTCAGAATCGTCTGTTTTATTAACTGGAGGTGGAGCCTTTAATGAATATTTAATTTCAATGATTAGAACTTATAAAAATTTTGACATTGTAGTGCCTTCTAAAGAAATAATAGAATTTAAAGAAGCCTTGATCTTTAGTTTGTTAGGTGTACTGAAATTAAGAGGTGAAATTAATTGTCTGGCAAGTGTTACCGGTGCAAAGCATGATCATTCATCTGGTAATATTTTTCATAAAAAGGTTAATTCTAAAGATTAAAACGAAAAAAACGACCAGAAGCTGATTCACAATTGTTTTCTTTTTTTAAATAATTAAGTAACTATTTATACATTATTTTTACTAATAAATAAATCACCTCTATTTGTCAAGCCGAACCTTTTTCACTTTTGATTTGAAAACTTCAATAGCTTCAGTTAATATTAATGACTGGCAAGAGGTGGTACGGGATAGAAATATCTATTTATCTATAAACTATCTCACGGCTTTAGAGCAGAGCATGGCTTCAAAGATGGATTTTCTGTATACAATTATCTATGATAAAACAGGGAAGCCTGTTCTTGTGGGAGTATTTCAATTGGTAACATTTCTATATAAAAAAAAGGAAGATCACAGTCGGTTTTTAAAACACTTTTCAACCGATTCTGACGGTAATTTGTCAATGAACATGTTGGTTTGCGGCAATGTATTTGCAGATGGGGAGAACGGTTTTTTAAATACTGACGCTGTGAGCACAGCAGAAGCAATTGACCAAATTATTTCAGTTACTAAAAAAATTAAGAAGGACGAAAATACAGGTAAGAAAATCTCTGTAATTCTGTTTAAGGAATTTTGGCCGGATTCTACAAAATATTCCGATTTATTAAAAGAGCATAAGTTTAAAGATTTTATGATCGATGTGAATATGGTTTTGCCAATTCATCCGCAATGGAAATCAATGGAAGAGTATCTGTTTAGTATGAAAACTAAATTCAGAACCAAGGCAAAAGCAGTTTTTCGGCGGTCGAATATGCTAGAGCTCAGGTCACTGGATCATCGTGAAATTCTTCAGAGAGAAAAACGGATTAAAGAGCTTTTTCAGAATGTAGCTGAAAAACATAGTTATAGCTATGGATTTATCGACCCACTCGCATTTGCCGCTTTTAAGGAAAAACTTGGCGATGCATTTTGCTTTAAGGGAGTCTTCAATGAAAATGTTCTTATCGGGTTTAGCACTGCGTTCTTTCACAAAGGATTGATGGAAGCGAATTATGTGGGTCTTGATTATTCTGTCAATCAAAAACTAGCGGTATATCAGAGACTTTTATATGATTATGTTGATCAGGCGATTCACAAACAAGTTTCAGAGCTTCAATTCGGGCGCACCAGCGAACTTATGAAGAGTTCCTTGGGAGCAGAACCCATCGATATGACTTTATACGCACAACATAAATCGGCTATACCTAATATATTTGTAGCTTCTATTCTCAATTTAGTTTCTCCCAGCGATTTCGAACTGAGGCAGCCTTTTAAATCAAAATTTTTAGAGGAATGGACTCGTTAACCCAGATTGTTCTTGGAGCTTCCGTAGGGGAAGCTGTATTGGGTAAGAAAATAGGCAACAAAGCTATGCTTTGGGGAGCAATTGCTGGTACTATTCCAGATCTCGATGTGCTTTTAAATTTTATAACTGATGAAATGACGGCTAATCTGTATCATCGGGGTTTCTCACATTCGCTTGTCTTTTGCATTGCTCTGGCACCAATTCTAGGATGGCTGGTGCATAAGATGTATCGAAAAAAGGAGGCCACTTTTAAAAACTGGACATGGATGTTTTTTATGTGTTTGGTGACACACCCGCTCTTAGATGCGCATACAGCCTGGGGCACACAATTCTTCTGGCCACTAGAGGAGCGACTGGCTTACAAAAATATTTTTGTGATAGATCCTCTATATACTGTTCCCTTCTTTTTGTTGGTTTTACTGGCGATGTTTTATAAGAGAACGAATCCAAAACGCAGAGCTCTCAATAGATGGGCGTTATTAATCAGTACATTTTATATGTTGTTAACCCTTGTGTTTAAATCGATTGGCTATATAAAATTTAAAGATGCGCTACATCAACAGAATATTGATTACGTTGAATTGGAAACGACCCCAACCCCGCTCAACAGCATCTTGTGGAACGCTTATATTGAAACTGACCAGGGTTATATATCGGGATATTATTCTTTGTTTGACAGTTCCAAAATTTCTTTTTCTTCTGAAATTCCAAAGAATCATAATTTGCTTGCTCCTTATAGCAATCAGAAAGTCGTACAGCAAATGCTTAAAATATCTGATGGGTGGTATTTTATTGAGAAAACCGATCAGGGACTTTTGTATAATGATATGCGCTTTGGACAGCGGGGTTTTACTGAAGAAGCACCGTATGTATGGCAATATTTGTTAGTAGAGCAGACTGACGGAGAATTGAAAGTTCAAAGACCAAATTCTCCGTCCACTAAGACAGATTTCTCTTCTTTGTTTGCTGCTTTATTTGATAGAATAAAGGGTAATTAATTATCCCCATTGGCATAGTATGCCTCCCATGATGCCCAACGTTATAACCCAATATCCAGCGTTGATGAAGCCGTATTTCAAAGATCTGGTTTCAAATAGGCCATTGATCATAATTATCGGTAATCCGATAAAAATGCCTACGAGAGATCCGTGAAGTGCCCCGTGTTTAAAAGTTCTGAAATGATTACCATAGGTGCCCATAAAAGCGTTAATTTGATTCATGATTTCAGATCCATCAACCCCGAAACCCTCTTCATCGATTAAAATCGAGTAATAGTGAGTTTGATGTACAACAAGTGAAAATAAAAACAGCGAAAGAAGGAAGCTCAGAACTAAGGTAATTCCAAAGATGAGCGCCTTATTTCCCGATTTTAATTTTTCTTCAGTCAGACCGCAGGTCTTCATCCATACATTTCCAAATACTTTTGGATTGTAGTAAATAAAACCTATTACAAGCGGTACGAGGGCGGCCAACGCCACTACTAAGATGTTTGGAAACATGATTTTTTGATTTTTTGGTTTATTAAATATACCTAAAATCGGTCAATGAATAGCAATAGTAGTCTTATACCGAAGATTATCATGATTACGCCAAAAATTTTAAACATGGATTGTAAGCGGTTGGTGTTAAATAATTTTTTTAGTTTATGCGCAAATATCGCCTTGGCACAATCAGTTAGAAAAATAACGATAAGAGTGAAAGTTAGCGACGTGATAATTGAAATATGAGTGTCAAATCTTGATTTATTTATTCCAACAAATAATATCCATACACCAATAACAAAGGGGTTGATGAAATTAATGAGAAAACCATTGAAGGCGTATGTGATCATTGAACGAGACGATTTTATAGAGAAGTCCATCGTAGGCGAGTATTTTAAAAGATATTTAATTCCCATAGCTATAAGAAAAATGCTTCCTATTAGCGCTAACCACTTTTTGTTTTCCTGATCTTCAAAAATGCTGCTGAATCCATTAAACACAATTAATACGTAGAGAATATCTCCTATAATAATTCCTATTGCAACAGCTATACCGGCTCTTAGGGAATGTTCGAGAGTACTTTTCAGAAGATAGAAAAAAACAGGACCAATAAAAATCAGCGTGCTAAGTCCTAAAAGAATTCCTGTAAGTACTTCCATTTAACTTTTTTATCTGCTTTATCAGAATATTTCAATCTTTAAACGACGCTATCTTAAAAATTTATCACCGAGCTTGATATTACTGATATTAAAAACCTTAGAAAATTACGAAATATTAGGTAACCTAAATTTTTTAGACCAGTATTAAATCTTCCATGACAACTTTCCTATATTTGTCGTTGAAAATTTACAGAAACAGCTAAGCACATCATATCTAAATTTTAATGAAAGAACTATTAACCAAGTACGAAAATAAAGAACCTGAAATTGTTTTTCATTGGAATGACCCTGAAACCGAAGCTGAAGGCTGGACGGTGATTAATTCGTTACGCGGTGGTGCGGCAGGTGGAGGAACACGAATGCGCGAAGGGTTAGATCAAAACGAAGTGCTATCGCTTGCCAAAACAATGGAAGTAAAGTTTACTGTATCCGGCCCCGCCATAGGAGGGGCAAAATCGGGAATCAACTTTAATCCGCATGATCCAAGAAAAAAAGGTGTTCTGGAGCGTTGGTATAAGGCTGTTTCCCCGCTTCTGAAAGCATATTATGGCACAGGAGGTGATCTCAATGTAGATGAAATCCATGAAGTAATTCCTATTACTGAAGAAAGCGGCGTTTGGCATCCGCAGGAAGGGGTTTTTAATGGACATTTCACCCCAACGGAAGCAGATAAAATAAATAGAATAGGTCAACTTAGACAGGGTGTGATAAAAGTATTGGAGAATATAAATTATTCTCCCGATGTTACCAGAAAATATACCGTAGCTGATATGATCACTGGCTATGGCGTCGCAGAAGCCGTAAGACATTATTATGATATTTACGGTGGAAATGTAGAAGGAAAGCGGGCAGTAGTTCAGGGTTTTGGAAACGTGGGTGCTGCAGCCGCGTTTTATTTGGCGCAAATGGGAGCGAAGGTGGTTGGAATTATCGATAGAGCTGGAGGAATTATCAAAGAGGATGGTTTTACTTTTGATGAAATTAAGCAGCTATTTTTGCACAAAGACGGAAATACACTTCGAGCTAAAAACATGATCCCTTTCAATGAGATAAACGATAAGGTTTGGACCTTAGAATGCGAGGTTTTCGCGCCATGCGCAGCATCGCGATTGATCACGAAAGAGCAAATTACCTCCATGATCGAAACCGGATTAGAAGTAATTAGCTGTGGTGCAAATGTTCCGTTTGCAGATAAAGAGATTTTTTTCGGACCTATTATGGAGTATACCGATGCTCGGGTAAGTTTAATTCCGGATTTTATCAGTAACTGCGGAATGGCACGTGTTTTTGCATATTTTATGGAGCGGAAGGTGCAGATGACCGATGAAGCTATCTTTAATGATACTTCTATGACCATAAAGAATGCAATTCAAAATACATTCGATAATAACAGCACTAAAACAAACATTAGTAAAACAGCTTTCGAAATTGCCTTAAAACAGTTAATTTAGTCAAATTAATTTTTGAAAGTCTTTATTAGAAGAATTCAAATATAATGACTGAATTAATCCCGCTCGGAGCGGAATCTAATTGAAATTATATAGAGTTGTTTGAAAAGCCTTTTGGCGATTTCAAAAAGATAAAAAATTATCGCTAAAAGCGTCAACAAACAAAACACTTAACAACCTCACTTTTATGGAGTCAATAATTATTTTAATTTTTGTTATCGGGTATCTTTCAATTACCCTCGAACACCCCTTAAAATTAGATAAAACAGTTCCTGCACTTATAATGGCATCCCTAATATGGGCGGTGTTAGCTGTTGGCTTTCACGCTGGTTGGTTCGATGTTATCGATACTCACGAAAACGCCTTTAATTTTCTTACTGGAGGTGAGGAGGCCGAACATGGTTTCGATAATGCGCTGCTACATCATTTAGGGAAAACAGCAGAAATTCTCATATTTCTTATTGGAGCAATGACTATTGTAGAAATTATAGATCTGCATCGAGGATTCGAAATACTAAAAAGTGCTGTAAAAACAAAGAGCAAAAGAAGACTCCTATGGATTATCGGTATACTAGCATTTATTCTTTCGGCAATCATAGACAATTTAACAGCTACGATAGTTTTGGTGACTTTATTACGAAAACTCATTATAGTTAGAGAGGAGCGACTTTGGTATGCAGCAATGGTAGTGATTGCAGCCAATGCCGGTGGAGCCTGGTCACCAATAGGTGATGTTACCACCACTATGCTCTGGATAGCAGATAATGTTACTGCAATGGGGCTTATAGAATTTGTGGTACTACCGTCTATCGTTTGTTTTATAGTTCCTTTCGTTATCGCCAGTTAT
Source organism: uncultured Ulvibacter sp. (assembly GCA_965367015.1). Taxonomy (GTDB): domain Bacteria; phylum Bacteroidota; class Bacteroidia; order Flavobacteriales; family Flavobacteriaceae; genus CAXBES01. Next base: position 505 of record CBDUGY010000133.1, on the reverse strand, counting down.
ATGCCGGCTTTTAAGGGCGAGATTGAAGTGGATTCTTCCACAGACGAAGAAGCTGAGCGCCTCTTAAGTAGTAAAACCATGTTGTTTCTTGGATTGGGAATGATAGTCTCTGTACCCGTCTTTAAAACTATTACACATTTGCCTCCATATATTGGAATGATGCTGGCACTAGGGGTGGTTTGGTTAGTTTCGGAGTATATTCATCCGGAAGAAGACTTTAGTAAAGAGCGACGTCATTTGTACTCGGCACATAAGGCTTTATCACGAATTGAGATTTCTAGTATTCTTTTCTTCTTGGGAATTTTAATGGCGGTTGCCGGACTTGAAAGTCTGGTATATGGTGTGGTGAATGGCGAAGAAGTTGGGACACTTCGTTATTTGGCAGAAATACTGCAGGGTGCGATTCCTAATCAGGATGTAGTTGTTATCCTCTTAGGAGTATTATCGGCAATTATAGACAACGTACCTCTGGTGGCAGCCTCTATGGGAATGTACGATTCTCCCA
>CBDUGY010000132.1:0-7329 GCA_965367015.1 uncultured Ulvibacter sp. | reverse complement strand
AAAAACGGAACAGTTACTGCGCCGAGCTTTGATCTAGCTGAAATTACAGACGACAAAGCCCTTATCACAAAGGAGTATGCTGACATTAATTTAGTAGGCACCGGACTCGAGAAAATTACTGAAGCGGTAGATGAAGGATGGCGATTAAGTGGTGCAGATCCCGCTAATTATGGAAATATTGGCCTCAATGCAATAGATTTAAGTCAGAGTGTTAGTGCTTCAACAACCATGGGTGCGACAGGTAACTTTTCATTTGGGGTGGGTCTAATGGCAAGGGCTTCCGGGCTGAGCTCAATCGCCATAGGTAATGAAACAGAAGCTTTAGGAAATTGGGCGACTTCAATTGGCAGGAATAATTTGGCTGATGGGTCTTCTTCTGTAGCGCTTGGGCAAGATACAGAAGCATTGGGTAATTTCTCTTTATCGGCCGGGAGAAGCACTAAAGCTATTGCAGATTATGCGGTTTCACTTGGATTTTATACTGAAGTTGATGCGTACAGTAGTACAGCTATCGGAAGCTTTAATGTTGGGGGAGGTACTATCGATTCATGGGTGGATACAGATCCTATATTTGAAATAGGAAATGGTACTACACCCGGAAGTCTATCTAATGCACTTACAGTTTTAAAAAACGGAACGGTTACGGCACCGAGTTTTGATTTAGCCGAAATCACTGATGACAAAGCTTTGATTACTAAAGAATATGCAGATACTAATTTAGTAGGCTCTGGGTTAGAACAACGGGATGAAGGCAATGGGAATGGCTGGCGGCTAATTGGGGCCGATCCGGCTAACTATGGAAATTTAGGTGAAAACAGTATCGATCTTAGTATATCAGATATTCCAAGTACATCGTACGGTGCAACCGGGTTGAATTCAACAGCCAGCGGTTATGCAACAACAGCTTCCGGTCAATATTCTACTGCAATGGGGGCAGGTTCACTGGCTTCCGGTCAATATTCTACTGCAATGGGGGAAGGTTCACATGCGACAGGTTTACATGCTGTAGCCATGGGATGGATATCGCAAGCAACGGGATCTGAATCGGTGGCCATGGGACAATTGACTATCGCTTCGGGACTGCAATCTCTTACTGCCGGTTTTCGATCTGAGGCAATTGGTGACCACTCAAAAGCAGTAGGTGAAAGAACTAAGGCCGCATCTAGTCATTCGGTTGCTCTTGGGCGGAATAATGTAGGAGGAGGAACTCCAGACGAATGGATTGAAACCGATCCTCTTTTCGAAATCGGAAATGGAATGAGTTTTCTAGAGTTATCTAATGCCCTAACAATATTGAAAAATGGTAAAGTAGGTATCGGGGAAGAGAATCCATCCGGATTCTTGGAGGTCAAAGCGGTAAACACCGGAGGTGAACCAAATTTAAATTTAATTCATGAAGGTACAACCGGAGCTCGAATTAATTTCAGCAATACCGACACTACCAATGGAAATTTGTGGACAATTTATGGCGACTCAAACGATACCGATGCCAATAGTGTTTTCAATATTTATCATCCAAATGCTCCCAATGGCGGAAATATATTACAGCTAAGGGGAGACGGGCAAATAGGAATAAATGGTACTCCAGATACTGAATTCCATGTTCATCATGGAGGATCTGGCAGTACCGATGGTTTTAAATTGGAGAATTTAGGAGCCAATGCCAATTGGTGGAGATTGTATACAGTTAATAGTACCGGAAATTTGAATTTGTTTTCTAAGTCACAGGGCGCAACCTCGGTAGGAAATTTCAATGATGTTAGTGGAGCATATACATCGACTTCAGATAGACGATTAAAAAAGAATTTTGAAGATCTATATTTTAAGTGGAATGAATTTATGAAGCTGAAGACCTTAACCTATGAGTATAAGGCTGAAAAGGATGGCACAAAGCATATTGGTCTGGTAGCACAGGATGTCGAACCCATCTATCCTGAATTAGTGAATTATAATTCTGATGAAGATGTTTACCATTTAAACTATTCGGGCTTTGGAGTAGTGGCAATTAAAGCTATTCAGGAGCAACAAAAAATAATAACCGAACAGGCGTCAAGAATTGAAGAATTAGAAACTAAACTTTCAAAGAATGAAAACCGACTTAATAAAGTTGAAGCACTTTTGAATATTAAGTGAAAATCACCTGATTAATCTGGGGTTTTTGCCCCTAAACTTTTGGGTCGATAGGCTGTATATAATTAAAGGTAAAGTGATTAACCTTGTATTTGCAAGTAAATAATCAACCGATACATATGTTATATCATTAAACACAATAGTGATAATCGATGTTTCTTATGTGAAGTAGATTTATCAAAAATTAAATGGCTTCTCACTAGATAGAAATTAAAAAAGACGACCTCATGAAAACAAAATTAACTATTATAATTGCCATTTTGATTGGCTTTATAAGCATCGCACAGAATGGAATCAATTACAAAGCTGTTATCAAAGATAGTAATGGTGATATACTTTCGAACACTCTTATTGCCGTTCGATTTACTATTCATGAAGGAGCACCGGGAGGAACGGCGGTGTATCAAGAAGATCATTCTCCGAATACCGACGCAAATGGTCTTATTATGATCAATATTGGTGAAGGTAACCCACTCTTAAATCTATTTTCTGATATAGATTGGGCAGGTAATACCCATTTTTTAAATGTTCAAATAAATACAGGATCTGGATTAACTAATATGGGCACTACTCAATTTAAAACAGTACCCTATGCACTCTCTGCCCCGAGTACTTCTAAATGGGAGAGTAATGCAAATGGTATTTATCGTTTAAACGACAATATAGGAATAGGAGCTACACCTAGCAGTAATCGCAAATTGTATGTGATTAACAATGATGAGCCTTTTACTGCGTACATTGCAAATGCATATGACGGCACCAGTTCTAAATATGGTATATATAATTATACTGACGCTGGTGGTACGGGGAGTAAATATGGACTCTATAATAATATAGCTGCGAACAATGCGACGGCTACTACCTACGGCTTATACAATACCATATCCACCACAGGTGCTACCGGTAATATGTATGGGATGTATTCTTTTATATCCAGTACGGGTGGAGGTAGTAATTATGCACTTTACGGATATGCTGCCGGTGCCGGAAACTATGGTATTTATGCCTATAATAATAGTCTAGATCAGGGGTGGGCAGCTTACTTAAATGGGAGAACACAAATTACTGATCGGCTCATGGTAGGGACCGATCATAGGGGTAGAGTGGGAGTAAATTTGAATCAGAAGGAGCTATATGTTAGGAACGCTGACACCACTGTAATACGAGGCAGATATGCCGGAGCCGGGACTGGCGGTGAAATAGAATTATATATGAATGCCGGAAATAGAACGCTGGAACTACAAGCTTCGGAAACTGCCAACACAGGATCACAAATACAGATGTATAAGGCTCATGGTTCTTTAGGAATATCTCTGGATGCCGACTTTTTAGGCCTCGGAAGAGTGACCACCCAAGAAATTGAAGTAACCGGTGAAGATCTCGCTGAATTCTTTACTGTTAATAGTAGCAATTTGGTAAGCGATATCAGGCCCGGTGTCTTATTATCGATCGACGAAGAAAATCCCGGAGATGTTGTTATGACTTCTGAAGCATACGACAAGAAAATCGCAGGAATAATTAGTGGTGCAAACGGTGTAAGGCCCGGTCTACTAATGGGTGGCGAAATGGGTCGTGCTGACGAAACACTACCCGCAGCAACAGGCGAATTTCCCATTGCGCTTGCAGGTAAGGCATATGTATATGCCAATGCTGAAAATGGACCTATTAAAGTTGGTGATATGCTTACTTCTTCTTCCACACCAGGCTACGCAATGAAGGTAAATGATTATGAAAGGGCTAGAGGGGCGATCATTGGAAAGGCTATGACAGCTTTGGAGGGTGGTGACGGTTTTGTATTAGTGCTTATAAGCTTGAATTAAAACGTGAAATAATGAAAACAAAATTATCGATCATATTAACGCTTTTATTTTGTTCAATTTGCATTGCGCAAAACGGAATAAATTACAAAGCCGTTATAAAAGATGGAACTGGTACTATTGTGGCGAATGACCTTATACAATTAAACTTTAATATTCTTGATGGTGCCGTTACTGTATACCAAGAATCACATACACCAACAACCGATGATAACGGTATCGTGATAGTAAATATTGGCGAAGGAACACCATTAGGAGGAACTAATTTTGCTGCTATAGACTGGAGCAGTAACAACCATTATTTAAACGTATTGGTCAATACGGGAGGCGGACTTCAAGATATGGGCACTACAGCATTTAAGACCGTGCCATATGCTCAAATGGCAAAGGATGTGGAAAACACAATTTGGTCTAAAACTGGCGATAGGATTTATTATGACACCAATAATGTTGGCGTAGGGATAACAAATCCTGTCAATCCATTATCGGTATATCAGCCCACCGGGAGCTCTAATACGGTGCGATTTGAAAGTGTGGAGCACCCAAGCGGGAAAGATCTTCTAGAACTTATTATCCCTGATGGTTCTACTGCCGGCTCTCAATTCATTGAGATGCAAAATGGTTTTAATATTGTTGCTGCGGTTAATGGTGACGGATCGGCAAAGTTTAAGTCGGTTCAATTTGAAGATTTCTCGACGCAAACCACTGCAGCCAAAGGACCCATCGCTCATGGGTTTATCCAATCGTCGGGCAATACAACTTCCGGTTCTAATAATTATACATCGGTCTGGAATGGAACAAATAATCGCTATGAAATAACGATCGTTGGTGAAAATTATTTCTGGACGTCATATACCACAATTATTACAGAGGCAAGTAACACGATTGACAGAATTTACGTAACAAGTAGTCTTGGAAAATTAGTGGTCTACCTGTACAATTCAGCTGGATCACTGATTCAAGCTAACTTTCAGTTCGTAACTTTTAAATAGAAAGGTAAATGAAAACTAAGCTCTCTATATTATTGATACTAGTATTGGCCTTTACTTCTATGGCACAAAACGGTATTAATTATAAGGCCGTCATCAAAGATGGAGGGGGTATTATTGTCGCCAACCAGTTAATTCAAATTGAATTTTCGATACTTGAAGGTGCAACAACGGTTTATACTGAAATGCACGTACCTACCACAGACGCTAACGGACTTGTAATCCTTAATATTGGAGAAGGGACGCCTACCTTCAATACGTTCAATGATATTAATTGGGGAAATGCTGACCATTCTTTAAATGTGCAGGTCAATACTGGAGGAGGGCTTCAGGATATGGGAACTATGCAATTGAAATCGGTTCCTTATGCACTTAGTTCTGCCGAAAGGGAGTTTGAGAAGGATGAGGCTAATACTATTTTGAAATATATAATAAAATGTTACAATTTTTATAGTATTTGTAACAATAGAAACAACCAACATAAGATTTTGAATCTAATTTAGAAACATAAAATTAAACCTATCAATAAATCAGAAATAAAAACCATAACTATGAAAACAATACTCACAGTTTTAAGTATTCTTCTGGTGCCTTTCTTCGGAACGGCCCAAAGTATCGAGAAATTTAGTATCGATAGCGGAGGAGCTTCTTCAAGCGCCGGAAACATCGAAATATTCTATACCATAGGCGAAGTCAATGTACAAGAACGAAGTGCTGGAAACATTCAGGTTTCGGAAGGCTTTATCAACCCCTTGAATCTCGCCATTTCGGTAAATCCAAAGGTATTTCTTCAAGGTCCTTTTATGACGCCGGCAACTCCCGGATTAATGAATGACGACTTGCGTACGATGCTTTCTACCACGAGTCCTTATCCCGATATGCTTACTTGTGCAGCTTCTGTATTTGCAGTTACCGGAACAGAAGCCATAGTAGATTGGGTGCTCGTAGAATTGAGGGATGCAGTAGATCGGACCATTGTTATCGAGTCCAGATCGGCCCTACTTCAAAGAGATGGAGATATTGTTGATGTTGATGGTACATCCAGTGTAACATTCACGTCGCCTCAAGCCGACTATTACGTGCTGGTAAATCACAGAAACCACCTGGGTATTTTAAGTGCAAATCCAATAACCGTTTCAGGAAATACCGCTGTCGATCTTAGTGCAAATCCTTCGGCAGTATTCGGAGGAACTAATGCTGTAGGTAATATGGGAGGTATTTATGCCACATTTTCGGGCGACTTCGATAGTAACGGACAAATTCAGAATTCGGATGCATCCGCTGTTTTACTATTATTAGGTAATTCGGGCTATTCATCCGCAGATATGGATATGAACGGACAAGTACAAAATTCAGATATAAATAACGTAATCACACCTAACACTGGTAGGGGAGAGCAATTTTAATAAACACTAAAACAAAAATCATGAAAAAAATATCACTACTAATCACGATAATGTTTGCTTTTAGCTTTCTCGCAAAGGCGCAGGATAATTTGGCACTCACATTCGACAACGCCGAAATTGTTGACGATATGGGCACCTTCTATTACGAAGTCGACGTATTCATTGTTAGAACAGGTCCATCCGACTTTAAACTAGGGGACGGACAATTCTACGTAGATTACAATCCGCTCGCATTTGGTACTAGCATTGGAGATACAGAAGTAGATTTCGAATATCCGCCTGGCTCTGTCTTGTCCGAAGTTAATGTATTGGCAATTTACGGAAGTCCAATTATTAATTCGAATACAGCCACAACAGTATCTATCGCCTGGCCACAAGCACTTTCTGCAGGTTCAATGGCGGCTAATAATGTGACCTTAACCCCTGCATTACTTGGACATTTAAAAATACAAATGATCAATACTGCCGAAACCCCCGATATCTGTTTTAACGTTTCGGGTCCCGCCTTTGATGATCAGTTTTTTACGGCCTGTGGTCCTTTTACACCTGGTGTCGCACTCAAAGATTGTACTGGCGGAAATGCGGGAAATCAGATTTTCGATTATGATGGTTCAGATTGCTCGGGAGCAATATTGTTGTGTACAGATACCGCTACTTTTACTGCAGGTGGTTGGGTGCCTGCGGCTCCTACGGCTAATTCAAGTGTAGTGATTTCGTCAAATTATAACACACTTATTGATGGAAGTATCGATGCTTGTGAAATTACCATCGACCCGGGAGTTACTTTAACGATAGATGGAGGATTTTATCTGAATGTTATTAATAATATTACAGTGGATGGAACATTAAATGTAGCGCATACTGCGAATGTTGTACAAACAGATGACGATGCAACCGTAACTAATAACGGAACGATCAATGTATTTGTCGATACTCCGGCATTAGACGGTCGCGATTTTATGTTACTGGGAAGTCCGATGTCTGCGG
>CBDUGY010000131.1:0-7354 GCA_965367015.1 uncultured Ulvibacter sp. | reverse complement strand
AACTCCATCTCAATTCAAAAAAAAGTAATACCTTAGTTCAAAGTATTGACTAATAGTACTTTATACGAATATAAGCATCCGCCTCCACAAAATATCGCAACTGTTTTGAGCGAAGTATTCACTTGCAGATTACCCTTCCTCGAACATATCCCCACTTGAAATTTGTAATTACATTTAGAACTGTCTCATAACTTTTAAACTTTTTTTGATGACGTTTTCTAATTCATTCGATGTACTAGTAAACCAAGTTCATTTCGATTGATTTTGCCCAAAATCTTCACATAGTAACTTACTGTCGCCGGTATTAATCTAAATCAACTAATTATGAAAAGATTTCTATTTTTCGCGCTAGTGTGCATTTCGGTTTCGGTAAGTGCACAAACTATAACCTGGACCGGAGCAGTGGATGTTAACTTTAACAATCCCGGAAACTGGAGTCCGGCTCAAGTCCCTTTGGCCGGTAACGATGTTGTAATTCCTACCGGAAGTACTATGCTTATAAATGTCGCAGCTTCAGTACAATCTATCGATATACAAGGCAACGCCATGGTGTCCATGAACAACAATCTCACCTTTACAGCACCTTCTACTGTGGGTGCAAATGCATTTTTTACTTGGACTAATGGCACTATAAGCGGGGGTTCGACCATAACCAATAACGGAACGTTTGATCTTAGAACTACATCATCTAAACAAATACTCGGATTGACGACCTTTAATAATGAAGGGACATTTAATATTAGCTCTACCGGAGATTTACTTATTTCTGATGGCGTTTTTAACAACCAACTCAATGGCGTAATCGATCTTCAGTTCGCAAGTGGGAATATTACCTACTCAGGTGCTAGTTCCCGAATCTTGAACAATTATGGTCTCATAAAAAGAACAACAAATGCGGGAGATGCATCAATTCAAGTATTTTTAAATAATATTGGCGGAACAATTAGTGTAGAAAGTGGATCGCTAACTTTTAATACTCTCCCCAAAACCCTTACCGGCGGGACATACAATGTAGTACCAGGATCAATACTAAATTGGGACATTACTATAAATATTTCCGGTACTCTAACGGGTAACTTGGGCGGAATTATAGATTGGTCGACAACAGTCTCGGCCGCAACAGCTGCCACCCTGGATTTTAGCGGTGCCAATGGGTTAGATTGGAGCCTTGGATCGCTCACCGGTGGAGGCACAGTTACTAATAATGGGATTCTTAATTTAACAACAACTTCGGGGAAAAATATATCAGGACTAACAACCTTCAATAATGAAGGTACCGTTAATATAACATCTCCCGGGGATTTATTATTTGTTGATGGAATTTTTAACAATCAAACCAATGGAACAATTGATTTACAAGCCGACGCCGGAAATATTACTTATTCTGGCAGTTTGTCCAGAATCCTTAATAATTACGGGCTTATTAAACGGACTACAACTTTTGGGGATGCACAGATTCAGTGTTCTTTAAATAATCTGGGTGGTACTATAAGTGTTGAAAGTGGAGATCTAACTCTTAATTTTCTGGAGAAAACTTTTACAGACGGAATGTACAATGTTGTTTTCGGAAGTAAGTTAACCTGGGGCGTTAATATAGTTATGGCCGGCACCATTCAAGGTCTGGTAGACGGTGATATCAACTGGAGCAGTACCGTGGAAATACCTGCCGCTACAGTTGTTAATTTCGATTTTAATGGAATCGGGAGTTTAAACTGGACAATAAGTAGCCTAACCGGTGGTGGTACATTAATTAATAAAAGCCTAATAAATTTAACAACAACATCGGGGAAAAGTATTATCGGGCTAACTACACTTAATAATGAAGGCGATATAAATATTATTAGTTCAGGTGATCTTCTAATGGTCGATGGTGTGTTAAATAATCAACCCACAGGGGTCATCGATATGCAAGCTGATGGTGGAAATATAACTTATTCCGGATCAGCTTCCAGAATCCTTAATAACTACGGACTTATTAAAAAAACCACGTCTTTTGGTGATGCACAGATTCAATGTAACTTAAATAATAATGATGGAACCCTTAGTGTTGAAAGCGGAAATCTTACGCTGAATTTTCTCGAAAAAAGTTTAACCAACGGTGATTACAATGTCGTTCCGGGTAGTCTTCTAATCTGGGGGTCAACTACAAATATCTCTGGTACCTTACAAGGAACCCTTGATGGCAACATCAACTGGAGTAGTGTCGTAAATGTTCCGGCAGCAACAACAGCCATTTTCGACTTTAGTGGTGCTGGTGGGGTTAATTGGACAATAAGCAACCTAACCGGAGGAGGGACCTTAGTTAATAAAAGTCCGCTAAATTTAACAACTACAAGCGGTAAAAGTATCCTCGGTCTTACAACCTTAAATAATGAAGGCACTTTTACAAATACTTCTACCGGGAACCTCTTTTTGAGTGATGGAATATTTAATAATCAACCAACAGGTGTAATTGATTTACAAGTAGATGGCGGACACATATCTTATAGTGGAGGGACATCCAGAATTCTTAATAATTTCGGTCTTATAAAAAAATCCGGAGGCGCAGGTACGATACTTATTTATTCCCAAACCACCAACTCCGGTACCATTGATATAATGGCGGGAGAACTTGAATTCCCCGATTCTTTAGGACTTACAAATACTTCGACAGGTATTATTAAAGGAGTCGGAATTATTGATGTTCCTTCAGCTGCCAATTATACAAATGATGGAACTTTTGCGCCCGGAGCATCCCCCGGAACATTAAATTTCATAGGAGGCTACGAGTCTTCGGCAACATCGGTGCTTGACGTGGAGTTAAATGGGACGAATCAGGGTGTAGATTATGATTTATTGGCAATAACCGGCCCAGCTATTATGGATGGGGTTGTAAATGTAACCATGGGTTATGACGGAATATTAAACGAGGAATTTATTGTTGCGACAACGTCAGGTTTAATTACAGCTTGTAATCTGGCGCCCACAGCAACCAGTACATTTAACGGCAAACAATACGACTTTAGTGTCGCTTGCAGAAATGATAATGAAGTAGTTTTAACTATCGTTTTAATTACCGATATACAAGTTCCGACAGCAATAACACAAAATATTACTGTACCATTGGATGCGACAGGAGTTGCCACTATAACACCCGATGATGTAAATAATGGATCTTTCGACAACTGTACTATTCCGGCCAATCTAATTCTGACTTTAGACATAAATTCATGGAATTGCAACGAATTGGGAGATCACACCGTTACACTTACGGTTGAAGACGAAGCGGGTCTAACAGACTCAGCAACTGCAATTGTTACTGTGGTTGCACCAACCACCACTTTTACTGCCGGCACCTGGTCGCCAAATGCTCCCCATTTAGGAAGCACTGCTGTTGTCAATGACGTTTATCTCACTTCTACCGAAGGAAATATTGACTCATGTCTTTGCGAAGTCACTGCTTTAGGCACCTTGAATATAAATGGAGGCACCTATGTGCGATCGGCACGTGACATTACTGTAAATGGTACATTAAATGTAGAACCTGAAGGAAGTGTTGTACAGATAGACGATTTGGCCAATGCTACGAACAATGGAAGTATTTCTGTTCAAATGAATACACCAAATATGGCAGCCCAGTCATTTATGATCATTGGGAGTCCGATGTCCAACGAAACAAGACCAAGTGTATATGGTAATGGCTATATAGTTAGAAATCATATAACGGCAAACTTTATTCCTCATCCTTTAGTAGAAGCCGTTTCACCCGGCATTAATAACTGGGCAGACGATAATGGTAACAATTGGCTTAATTATGCCGGCAATATTATTCCGGGAGAAGGATATTTAGTATTCCCGCAACCCGACGGAACATCAAGTGGCACTTATTTGCACAATCATACACAGGGAACTTTGAATAATGGAGTGATAAATTTTACACTTGGTTATAATGGTACTCAAAATGCGAGTCCAAATATCCTATCGAACCCTTATGCTTCAGCGATTGATGCGGAGATATTCTTCGCTGAGCCAATGAATTCAGCTATTGATGTGATGTATTTCTGGGAACATAATACCGCAGCTTCGCCAGGGTATCCAGGATATAACGTCAATAATTTCAGTATGATGGACATTTCGATGTATGTTGAAGGTGTGGGAGGAAATCCTGCCGCCAGCGGTGGCGCAACACCAACTCAATACGTGTCCGCAGGGCAAGGTTTTGGCGTTAAGCCTTCTGCTGCAGGGATGGCTACGTTTAATAATTCCATGCGTGTAACCGGTAATAATGATACCTACAGAAATCAAAATGCTATAAACCGGGATAGGCTTTGGCTTAATGTCTTTAATGATACATACCAGCTTGGAAGTACTACTCTTATAGCTTTTACCGAATTCAGTTCAGACACCTATGTTTATTCTGAAGATATAAAGCGTCTGGCTACACCGGTTTCTTTGTATTCCGAATTAGACACTGCCGAAGAACTAGCAGTTAACTCTCTTGATCAATTTAATGATGAGGCTGCTATTTTCCTGAGTTTTACAACCCAGGTAAAAGAATTACAAAGCTATCGCATCTCCATTCATGAGAAAGATGGTTTAAATATGGAAAATGCTACTGTTTATATAATCGACTATCTCACTGGGACCATTACCAATTTATCGCTAAACGACTATACATTCACAAGCGGAGAAGCTGTATATCATAAACGTTTTAAGATTTTGTTTAAAAATTCAATACTTGAAAGTAGCGACTTTAGTATCGATTCAATTGCGTTGTATCCAAATCCAACTCGTGGCGTCATCAATATCGTATCGCCGGATGTTTTAATTACGAACGCCAAGATATATGATATTCGGGGCCGTATTGTTTCCGAAGTAATTTTTACGAATCGGGAAAATTATCAAATTGATATAAGTCGGTTAGACTCTGCCATCTATATGGTTCAGATTTTTTCTGAAAATGGTACAGTTACGAAGCGAATTGTGAAAGAATAAAATATCAATACGTGTCCGGATTTTTAAAACATCATAATTCCGGACATTTAATACTAACTAACTAAATACATAAATTATGAAATCAAAACTTATTCTCGTCCTAACGGTGATAATTATCCTTTGTGGTAGTTACACTTTTGCACAAAATACGATTGAAGCTCCGTATGGTGGTGAAGTTATAATTCCACGTAATACAGAGCCCTGCTTAAGCGAAGCGCAACGTTTGGCGATTCAAACCAGGATTGCAAACAATATTGCCCAGTTAGCAGCAGAAGGCAAATTACAAGCTATAAATACCGAAGGTGGTCATCCATTATTCGATTGGCCCGTAGCACAGGCTAATGGTTTTAATTATAATAATGTGTGGTCTGTTTCCAACTATATCGACCACAATCCTGCAGTTCCAAATCAAATATCAGATTACGATTGCGGTACTCGTTCATATGATACTACATCCGGATATAATCATCAAGGATTTGATATAATTTCATGGCCATTTTGGTGGAAACAAATGGACCTGGATCAAGCAGTAAACATCGCCGCAGCCGACGGTCAAATTATCGATAAAAATGATGGCTCGTTCGATAGAAATTGCAGCTTCAATACCAACGTGCCTAATTACGTGGCCTTACAACATTCTGATGGTAGTGTAACATGGTATTTACACATGAAAAATGGAGGTCTTACATCAAAAATTATTGGTGATACAGTTACTCAAGGTGAATTCTTAGGAGTAGTTGGAAGTTCAGGGAGTTCAACCATTCCCCACCTGCATTTTGAAGTATATGATGCTAACAATAATTTAATTGATCCAAGTATTGGACCTTGCAACAATTGGAATAACGATACATGGTGGAATACGCAAAAACCGTATTACGATCCGGGAATCAACGCCGTCCTAACACATACCGCTTTTCCCGATTTTCAGACTTGTCCTACTACAGAGATCACCAACGAAAGTAATCAGTTTTTATCTGGTGATACTGTATTCTACGGTGTGTATTTAAAAGATCAAAGGCCTAATGCCAATATTCATTTAAAAATTACCCGACCAGATAATACGGTACCATACGAATTCGATTATGCCCCAACTGATGCAGTACAGATTTCATATTATATGTGGACCTTTGCAGTTGATATGGACGGTACCTGGACTTGGGAAGCAACTTATGAAGGTGATTCCGCTACCCATACTTTTAATGTAGGAGTTCTTGATGTAGAGGAGAATCCACTGGCTGCTACGAAAGTGTTTCCGAATCCGTTTGAGGATAAACTCATCATTGAGTCTCAAAGCACTATTTCAAATGTAATATTTAGAGATATGATGGGTCGAACAATATTTAGCATAAGTGATGCTAAATCTAGCATCGAAGAAGTTGATGTTGCTTCAGTTTCTAGCGGAATTTATTTTATGACGCTTACGTCAGCAACAAATGAATCTAAAACTATAAAGCTTATTAAAGACTAGCCAGTTCTAAAAGTTTCGCCATCGTTCGATAATTTCTAGCGGTGGCGGTGACTTTCAGTTTCTTTTCAAAGAAATTAACACCCAATTTAGACTGTCCTGCTCCTTTGGAATAAAAAATATATATACAAGTATCTATAATATAAAATTCTTCAGCCTCGGAGGATAAGTTTTCAATTAATTTCAAGTTCTCTTCAATAGGTTTTTCTCGTAATAATATAAAATAGCTCTTTTCCAATTTTTCATCAGAAAATGGACATTTTGTTACAATTTGAGTTAATTCTGTAACTTTTTTGATCAAAATCGGCACTTTAAAGCCATATTTCGATTCAATTGCAACTGCTATTTTAGAATGCATATCATCTTCGATATCGGAAGAAAAGACTACATTTCCGCTCTGAATGTAAGTTTCAACTTCTGCAAATCCAATAGATTCAAAAAGTTTCTTGAGATCGGACATAAGGATCTTTTTGTGTCCACCTACATTTATTCCACGTAGTAAAGCGATATACTTTTTCATACTATTTTCCTGGTAGTTTTACGTTGATCGCCTTTGCAACCAAATATCCACCTGTCCATGCATTTTGAAAGTTAAACCCTCCGGTGATAGCATCAATATTCAGGATCTCTCCGGCGAAATAAAGGTCTTTATGTATTTTACTTTCAAAGGTTTTAAAATTTACCTCTTTAAGCTCCACTCCTCCGGCTGTAACAAATTCTTCCTTAAAGGTACTCTTACCGGTAACCTTAAAAACTGCCGCCTTTAATTGTTGTACCAACGAATCTAACTGAACATTTGTAGTGTCTGCCCATTTTTGGTTCTCCTCTATCCCCGAGGCTTTCACCAGTTTTTGCCAAAGCCTTTTTGGCAGTTCAAACTGACTGTATTTTACAATTGTTTGTTTGCTGTTTTCA
>CBDUGY010000130.1:0-7494 GCA_965367015.1 uncultured Ulvibacter sp. | reverse complement strand
AAGTATGACGTTTTCTAGTCACATATGTTACAAATATCTTGGGTAATTACTTATTTTTGCACCTTTCCGTAATTAAAGTAAGTCATAAACCCTATTCCATGAGTCATTCAAAAAAAATAACCTCAGCCTTAATTTCAGTATTTCATAAAGATGGGCTTGCCCCTGTTGTAAAAAAGCTCAATGAACAAGGAGTAATTATTTATTCTACAGGAGGAACTCAAAAATTTATAAATGACTTAGGAATTGATGTAATTGCCGTGGAAGATATTACCGATTACCCTTCAATATTGGGTGGACGCGTTAAAACGCTTCATCCTAAAGTATTTGGTGGAATTTTAAACAGACAGGACAACGATAGTGATGTTCGTGAAATGGGGCAATATAATATTCCACAATTAGATTTAGTAATTGTGGACCTTTATCCTTTCGAAAAGACTGTAGCGTCTGGCGCAAGTGAGCAGGAAATTGTTGAAAAAATAGATATTGGTGGAATATCTCTTATTCGTGCTGCAGCGAAGAATTTTAAAGATACACTTTGTGTATCTTCAATGGAGGATTATGACGAGTTGCTCGAAATTCTTTCTGAAGAAAATGGGCACATTTCACTTGCCAAAAGAAAGCATTTTGCAGCAAAGGCTTTTAATGTTTCTTCACATTACGATACGGTAATTTTTAATTATTTTAATAACGATCATGGCATTCCGGCATTAAAAATTAGTGAGACCAATGGAAAAGTGCTTAGGTATGGTGAGAATCCGCATCAGAGAGGGTTTTTCTTTGGAGATTTTGATGCAATATTCGATAAGCTCCACGGAAAGGAACTAAGCTACAATAATCTATTAGATGTTGATGCAGCGGTAAGCCTGATGTCTGAATTTACCGGTGATGATCCTACTTTTGCGATCCTGAAACATAACAACGCCTGTGGAATAGCACAAAGAGCTTCTGTTAAACAAGCGTATGTAGATGCATTAGCCGGCGATCCTGTTTCCGCTTTTGGCGGCATATTGATCAGCAATACCGAGATCGATGCCCCAACTGCTGCCGAAATTCATAAATTGTTCTGCGAGGTTGTAATTGCACCTTCCTTTTCACATGAAGCGACAGAAATTTTAAAAGGAAAAAAGAACAGGATATTACTTGTTCAAAAAAAGGCTAAACTTCCAGAGACTACTACCAGAACTTGTTTAAATGGAGCTTTGGTTCAAGATCGGGATGCAATTACCGATAGTATATCCAATTTAACGCATGCAACCAACAATAAACCGAGTAAAGATGAGTTAGAGGATTTGTTATTTGCTTCCAAAATATGCAAGCACACTAAGTCGAATACGATAGTTTTGGCAAAAGGAAAACAATTGTGTGCAAGCGGAACTGGTCAAACCTCACGAGTTGATGCATTACGACAGGCGATTGAGAAGGCGAAAGCTTTTAATTTTAACCTGAAAGGCGCTGTAATGGCCAGTGATGCTTTCTTTCCTTTTCCCGATTGTGTAGAGATTGCAGATAACGCAGGAATAACTGCGGTAATTCAGCCGGGAGGTTCAATTAAAGATGAATTGAGTATAAATTATTGCAACGCGCATAAAATGGCGATGGTATTTACCGGAACAAGACATTTTAAGCACTAAATTTTATTACATTTGTGGAAAAGCATGAGCTTAACACGTTTAATTTCAATACCGCTCAGATAACTTATGGGATTTTTTGACTTCTTAACCGAAGAAATAGCCATTGACTTAGGAACAGCCAACACGCTTATTATTCACAACGACAAGGTGGTAGTTGACGCCCCGTCTATTGTTGCCCGCGATCGCACTACAGGTAAGATTATTGCCGTTGGTCGGGAGGCTGCGATGATGCAAGGTAAAACACACGAAAATATTAAAACAATAAGACCGCTTAAAGACGGTGTTATAGCAGATTTCGATGCAAGTGAGAAGATGATAAATATGTTTATCAATGACATTCCTGCACTAAAGAAGAAATGGCTAAAACCATCATTGAGGATGGTAATTTGTATCCCCAGCGGAATTACGGAAGTGGAGATGCGTGCGGTGAAAGAAAGTGCTGAGCGTGTAAATGGTAAAGAAGTATATCTAATCCATGAGCCAATGGCAGCTGCAATTGGTATTGGTGTGGATATTATGCAACCCAAAGGAAATATGGTGGTGGATATAGGTGGTGGAACAACTGAAATTGCCGTTATTGCTTTAGGGGGTATTGTATGCGACAAATCGGTTAAAGTAGCCGGTGATGTCTTTACAAATGATATTGTTTATTATATGCGCACGCAACATAATCTATATGTAGGTGAGCGCACTGCGGAAAAAATAAAAATTCAAATAGGAGCTGCTACTGAAGATTTAGAGCTTCCACCAGAGGAAATGGACGTGCAAGGGCGTGATTTACTCACAGGTAAACCAAAACAAGTACAGACTTCCTATAGGGAAATTGCCAAAGCCCTCGATAAATCTATTTTACGAATAGAAGATGCGGTTATGGAAACATTGTCCCAAACGCCTCCAGAGCTCGCTGCGGATATTTACAACACGGGTATTTATCTTGCCGGTGGTGGTTCGATGTTACGTGGACTTGATAAAAGACTATCTCAAAAAACAGATCTGCCGGTATATATAGCTGAAGATCCGTTAAGAGCTGTTGTTCGTGGAACCGGAATTTGCCTGAAGAATTTAGCTAATTACAAAAGTGTTCTAATAAAATAATGCATACTTCCGTATAAAAAACTGCGGATGAACAAACCGAATACCTACGTTTCAGTGTAATGAACTGAATTGAATTTAAAACCCCATCATCGTGCAACAGATTATCTTTTTCTTTATACGGAATAAAAATTTTCTTCTGTTCGGGTTGTTGTTTTTTATCTCAATTGCGCTAACAATTCGATCACATTCTTTCCATAATTCAAAATTCATGAGTTCTGCCAATGTCTTAAGTGGCGGGATTTATACTTTTAAGAGCAATGTAACAGCGTACTTCGACTTAAAAGATCAAAACAAAATCTTAGTCGAAGAAAATATGCGATTGCGCAAACAAATGGAAGGAATTAAAAAACTAACCATGCGCCCTACATTAGACAGTGGCGTGCTTCCTTCAAAATATAAATTTATAGCTGCCGAAGTCATTAACAACAATTATTCGAAAACCAAGAATACACTAACGTTGAATAAAGGTTCGAGAGATAGTGTGAAGATTGATATGGGAGTTATAACTTCAAAAGGAGTCGTTGGTATTGTAAATAATCTATCAAAAAAATATGCTACGGTTCAATCGATTTTAAATACTAACAGCCAGATAAATGCCAAGTTAAAAAATTCAAATCATTTTGGAAGTCTAAAGTGGAATACAAAAGAGCCAAATATTGTTCAACTCATTGAAGTAAATAGATTAGCACCTGTAAAAGTTGGCGATACTATTATCACCGGTGGAAAATCGACTATTTTTCCAGAAGGCATTCTGATTGGAACCATTAAAGAGTTCAAGCTTGGTGAAAATGATAATTACGACCTGAATGTTTTATTATTTAATGATATGACCAATTTGAAGCATGTTTATCTGATAGAGAATATGGACTCAATTGAAATTCTGGAACTGGAAAAAGGAGAAGTGGATGCAGAACAGTGAGATTTTAATCAATATACTGCGGTTTATATTTTTAGTGCTATTACAAGTTATTGTACTGAATCACATAAACTTCCTAGGATATGTTAACCCTTATCTTTACGTATTATTTATTTTAATTTTTCCACTTTCAGGGAACAAAAGTCTTCTTATCATTCTAAGTTTTTTACTCGGTCTAAGTGTGGATATATTTAGTGATTCAGGAGGAATTCATGCCGCAGCGAGCGTATTTGTAGCATACATTAGACCGGTAATTCTAAAGTTTTCTTTCGGTGTTAGTTACGAATACAATATGGTTAAGATCAATAAAGTTCCTTTAGCAGAAAGGATGACATATATAACCAGTATTGTCTTATTACACCATCTGGTACTGTTTAGTTTAGAAATTTTTAGCCTTTCTCATATACTCTTACTGGTAAAATCCACGTTATTTTCAGGAATATTTAGTATAATACTAATAGTTTGTACACTATTATTATTTAGCAGGGAAAGATAGTGTCAAAGTCAAGAGAAAAAGTATTTAGAAAATTGGCGTCAGCTGAGAAGAGAACATGAGAAAAATATTACTTTTTGCGATCGTTTTAATAACCGGTGTAGTTTTTGCCGGGCGCTTATTCTATCTTCAAATTTACGACACTTCATTCCAGGCTCTCTCTGAAAACAATGCCGTAAAAGTTATTTATGACTATCCACAACGCGGTTATATTTTTGATCGAAATGGTAAACTTCTTGTAGCCAATCAACCCTCGTATGATGTGATGGTAATACCAAGAGAGGTAAAACCCTTGGATACGCTCGAATTCTGTAAATTACTGAAACTTTCAAAAGACGATTTTAAAAAAATTCTTGAAAAAGCCCGAGTATATTCTCCGAGATTACCTTCGGTAGTTATTCCGCAGTTAACCAAGGGTGAATATGCCTATCTTTCAGAAAAGATGTATAAATATGAAGGCTTTTATATTCAGAAAAGGTCGCTGCGAGATTATAAAATAGATCACTCTGCCAATGTTCTGGGGTACATTCGAGAGGTCGATAATAGAATTATAGCCACAAATCCATATTACCAGATGGGAGAACTCATTGGGGCACAAGGTGTAGAAAGTCAATATGAAGAGGTGCTGCGTGGCGTTAAGGGTGTAAAAAGACTGCAGAAAGATAGATTTAATCGAATTATAGGACCATTCAAAGAAGGGATATTTGACACACTTCCTGAAAGAGGGAAAGATATTACCTTAACTATAGACGCTACCCTTCAAAAATATGGGGAAGAACTCTTTGTAAACAAAAGAGGAGGTATTGTGGCCATCGAACCTGCGACCGGAGAAATTCTTTCGTTGATAACTGCGCCATATTACGACCCCGGATTGTTAGTGGGTAGAGAGCGCTCAAAAAATTATACAAGACTTTATTACGATAGTATCGCTAAACCTTTATTCGATCGTGGATTACAAGGTGAGTATCCCCCGGGATCACCCTTTAAAACTCTTACGGCACTTATAGGATTACAAGAAAATGTCATAGACACCGAAGAGAAAGTATATTGCTATAATGGTTATCGCTACGGAAGAAACCGCAAACTGGGATGTCACCACCATAGGACACCACTTTCTATGGCTTCAGGCATCGCAAATTCCTGTAATGCGTACTTTTGTACGGTCTATCGAAGAGTGATCGAAAAGTATCCATCACCTCAGGAAGGTATTGATAATTGGAAAAAACACCTTTCAAGTTTTGGTTTAGGTGACTTTTTAGGATACGATCTCCCCAGCGGGCGACCCGGATACATACCAAGTTCTAAATATTATAACCGAATTCATAATTATCCTGAGAACAGGTGGTATGCTACTGCAACCATTTCGAATGCTATTGGGCAAGGTGAAGTTTCATTAACACCTATGCAAATGGTAAACTTTACCACTGCAATCGCTAATAGAGGATGGTATTATAAACCTCATATCATAAAGAATATAAATGGATTAGACACCATCCCAAAGGTCTATACCGAAAAGCATCACACCACTATTGATCCTCAATATTTTGAGCCTGTTGTGCAAGGGATGCACGAGGTGTACCTGTCCGGGACAGCCTCTTCGCTGCGAATACCGGATATTGAAATTTGTGGTAAAACCGGAACTGCAGAAAATTACACAAAAATTGATGGGAAAAGGGTTCAATTAACTGATCATTCGATATTTATTGCTTTTGCCCCTAAAGACAATCCGAAGATCGCGATAGCTGTTTTTGTAGAAAATGGTTATTGGGGGTCTCGTTGGGCAGGTAGGATTGCGAGCCTTATGATTGAAAAATACATAAAAGGAGAAATCACCCGCACCGATATGGAACGCTATGTGCTTAACGGAAGCTTGGAAGAAGAATATGCGAAACCGTATTCCGGTGAACCCTTTACAATTAATAAATAATGGCTGCGGGAAGAGGTTTATTAAAATTTGATTGGTTTACGATTTTACTATATGCAATTTTAGTGGGTATTGGTTGGATGAATATTTATTCGGCATCACTAAGTGATACTTCCCAGGGATTATTCGATTTTAGCCAGATTTACGCGCGACAGCTTCTCTTCATTATTTTAAGCTTAGTCCTGATTATCTTTTTGCTGGCTTTGGATGCCAAGTTTTACGAAAGGTTTTCGAGCATTATTTATATTGTCTCGCTTGTCTCGCTTTTAGGATTATTTATTTTTGGAAAGAATATTAACGGTGCGACTTCCTGGTATGGCTTTGGAAATTTTAGTCTTCAACCCAGCGAATTTGCCAAAGCAGCAACGGCGCTGGCTTTAGCTAAATACATTAGTGATATCCAGTCGAATATGCAGGAGTTTAAGCACCAACTTCGGGCCTTCGTTATTATCGCCTTGCCTGCACTCTTTATTATTCCTCAACCGGATCCCGGAAGCGCATTGATCTATGCCGCATTTATATTTCCCTTATACCGCGAAGGATTACATTTCGTATATCTATTACTAGGATTCTTTGCGGCTGCATTATTTGTGAGCACACTCGCCTTTGGGGTTATTTGGGTTACCGTGGGAGTGCTTTTAATTGTGAGTTTTGTATACCTAAAAAACAGAAAAAAGCGCCCGAGTTTGTTTAAATATATTACCATAGCAGTTGCATGTATTGGATTCGCACTATCTGTTAATTATATTTTCAACAATGTCTTTGAACAACGACATCGCGATCGATTCAATATTGTTTTAGGCAAGGAAACAGATTCAAAAGGTATTGGTTATAACACCAACCAAAGTGAAATTGCAATTGGAAGTGGAGGTTGGACTGGCAAAGGTTGGACTCAGGGCACTCAAACCAAGGGTAATTTCGTACCTGAACAGCATACCGATTATATTTTTAGTACTGTTGGTGAGGAATGGGGATTTCTTGGAAGTTTGCTGGTAGTTATACTCTTTATCGCCTTAATCGTGCGAATATTGGTACTAGCAGAACGACAAAAAAATCAATTTAGCCGGGTTTATGGTTATAGTGTAGCGGCAATAATATTCTTGCACTTCTTTGTGAATGTTGGCATGGTTACAGGGTTATTTCCCACTGTTGGAATTCCCTTACCCTTTTTTAGTTATGGTGGCTCCGGCCTATGGGGATTCACAATTCTCGTGTTTATTTTTATAAGACTGGATGCTTCAAACTATTACTACACTTAAGTTTTAGCTTTTCATTTATTCCTCTCTAAAATGCACCTATGGTGATGGGGTGTCGAGCATTTATTTTTTGTAATTTTCTTACACAAAAAATAAAGCGATGACGTAATAGAACTCCTTTTCATTTTATAAGACTGGATGCTTCAAACTATTACTACACTTAAGTTTTAGCTTTTCAT
>CBDUGY010000129.1:0-7711 GCA_965367015.1 uncultured Ulvibacter sp. | reverse complement strand
ATCGGCTCCCGCGTAAATTCCCACCTGAATCGGCACTAGTTCTATATTAACTCTATCAAAACTATAGCGAATATCGGCGCTACCCACCAAGGACGATTTTCCTGTAAACCGTTCTTCTCGAAAACCTCTCAGACCGGTATTTGCACCGAGGTTAACTCCCTGATAAAATTCGAATGTATTATTAAAGTTAAACGCCGCCTGAATATTTGTCTTTAAAACAAACTTATTATTTCTAGTAAGTGCATTATAGAATCCAAGTCGGGTATTTAAGAATCCGAAAAGTCTTTTAGTATTCTGTAAATTATCAGTCAAACCCAAATTAAGATCGAACATCATCCCTTTTGCCGGATTTAAAGCATCGTCGAAGCTTCTGTATGTATAAATTGCTTCTAGTGTTCCGAATAAAGAGGTGTCATCAAGCTTTACATTTGAATTGGGATTAAGCTGATTATTTAGAAGTGATCTCAAAGTAATGGCTTCAATCTCTAATTGTACCTTAAAGAAACTACCAAAATTTGAATTACGGAGCATTCCAATATTTCCGGAAATAGTCTGTAGATCCACTCTGTTATGATCAATTCCGAGAGTCTCATCCTGATTTACAGTTTCATTTCCGTAGCCAAAATAATTCACGGTATAATTCGGACTGGTAAAATATGCACTAAAGCTCAGGTTTTTGTCATTCTGAATGTTGGCAAACTCCCCGGTATACGCCAGGTCGAAACTATGGGTGTCAAAATAATAGTTTGCTTTGGCGATGTGCTGTTGAGAAAAAGGATTACGTTGATAACTGTTTACCTGGTAAGTATATTGAGCGCCTGTAATGATACCATCCGGGTTATAGCCAGTTTTGGCGAAGAGCAAATTTGATTTATTGATCTGTTTTCTATAGTCATAGACATTTAATTCATAAACGTCTGTGAAACGAACACTTCCGGCGTTTTTTATCTCTACTGAATCATCGTTACTCTCATGATCGTATACCTTAGAATTTTCACCATTTATCAGGCGGTATTTATCTATACCCTGACCGCCAATCATTCTTACAAAAATCAAATCTTCATCCTCCCCTTTAATTTCGAACGTATCTTGACCATCCAAACCGTGAATCCATATTTCGTCTGTATCACTATTCCGGAAAGTTCGGTCGATGGCAGCATTTTCAGGCGTGTCTTTGTAGTTTGGATAGACCTTTATATTTGTCAAACCCCCGCTTAAGCGAGTTATTTCAAAGTAATCGTTGAAGTTACTTCCTTCAATGGTTTGGAATGTCGATAGATATTTATAATATCTATCAGCAATATCCACTAAATTTTTCCTTCTTGCAATTAATATCTTTTTTAGTTCTTGAAGCGATTCATCTCTTACTTCCTCAGGAACTCTCTTGAATGCTTCCTCAATTACAGAATCGGTTATTTTCTTTTGAATTTCCTCTGCAAGAAATATCCATTGAGACCTACCGGATCGTTTCAGTAAAGCTCTATCTAAGATAATTCCTTCCTTGTTAAAATACTGAAGATCCTGAATATTTTCTGAATAAACTTTCTTCTGACTGTTACTTCCGAAGATAGATTTTGCCACCCCTAATAGGCTCCCCTCAAAACTAGAAAATGCCTCATTTCTATTTCGGGGAATCGGTACGTAAACATTCAAACTATCCCGATTATAATACTCTGCCCATCTCCAGTGATCACTTTCACGGTCCCAATCTCCAATAAGCATATCGAAAAGTCTCGATTTGATATAATTTTCTTCGTCAATCGCTATATCTCCTCGTCTTCTCAATTTTATTAATATATCGTCTGTTGTCTCAATATCGTCCGGATATTTAAAAGCACGCAGCCCCTCACTAGCCTCATTCGGTTCTATTGAAATATAATACAAGTCATCTCCGAATTCTTCGTTAAAATTCCCCAGTCGTTCCTGTTTTGGGATATAGAACAATCTTGGTTTTGTATTAAAAATATTGATAGCATCGGCCATAACGGGAATGGTCATTTGTGCGTAGGGATGTGAAGCAGTATAGAAATAACTATCAAAATTATCTTGAAATTTTAGCTTTTGATCCCCTTCACTATTTTCATCAGGATTGGCTTCTTGAACATCAACTTCTTTTTTTATAGCGGTTACCAGATTGAATGCATTCTTTTTAAGAGCTCGCATACTGTATTCATTGCCCTGAGAATCATTTAGTCGAAGCGCCTTATAATTATCATCGCTATTTTCCCCAATCACTTGTAATCCTCCAAAAATTGAATCTAATCTTCCAACGTTGGCTGTTACCTCAGTGGCATAAATATCCTTGTATTTTTTTCCCCAAACAGTTCGGAAAAATAAAGCTTCATTAATTGAATCTTGTTTGTAGATCGCAACTTTTTTTGTTTTTTGAGACAGAGGTATTGCAGGAATTTTACTTAAATCATAATTTACGGTTGGTGGGATTATTTCCTTCTGAAATAACAGTTTGGGTTGTTTATCAACACCCGCTCCGTAGTAACGAACCCAAGAAGAACCATCGGTAAAGACGTCCATAACGGCAAAGCCCTGACCGCCATAACTAAATTCTCCGAAGCTTCCTAAACTGGCAAAGCTAGATTTCGCTCCATTTCCGGTCTGAATCTGAATTAGTCCGTCTTTTTCTATATGATGCATGGTATGCTCATGTCCGGAAGCAAATACCAATCGGTCATTTTTCTTTGTGATAACCGCAAGTCTGTTCATTAACTTGTTGTATAATTCATTATATCGATCTTGCACTGAAACCCCTCCTTGAGACCTTATTTGAGCCACTAAAGAAGCTAGACCCGGCATTGGTATTTTTCGCTGAAGAGGATACAGATGCTTTTTTAAAGCGTAATGACCTCCATGAGTTCCATAACTGAACATAGGATGATGCATGGCAAAGAGAATTGTCTTATTTTGATGCTTTCTCAGTTCAGTTTCCACTTCAATGAAAAACTTCTCGCGGGTCTTAATTTCACAATTTGCATTGATAGTGGGATCGGTATTCCAATCTTCAAGATACCATTGAGTATCAATAATTATCAGTTGAACATTCTCAGATACCGAAATACTCTCTAAAGGGCATCCGTTCGAAGGTTTTAAGAGATCCTTGCCAGTGCTTTCCCTGAGATACTCAGCTTCTCGATTCAAGCCCACCAGTCCGTTATTATACCAGTCATGGTTTCCTGGTATGAATACAATTTCTCCCCCAAAATCTTTAAGTGCTTTTAGTTGTGCATCGATAGCGTTCTCGGCTAGCTTGCGGTCGGGTTGACCTTCTTCCGGCATGCCATCGGGATAAATATTATCTCCAAGATAAATCGCATAATCACCATCCGTCTTACGCGTTTTAATTAAATTCTGAACTGCAGTAAGTGCATCACTCATCCCTCCCATTGGAGATAATCCGGCGTCACCAATCAAGTAGAATGTTTTTTCTATATTTTTATCTGAAGGAAAAGTAGTTTGTTCACTCTCCGGTTCACGGTATTGCGGCTCATAGGCTGCACAAGAGCCCAAAAACAAAATTATCACTAAAACAAAAAGACTTCTTTGAATCATAATATTACATTGATACCGCGATACCAAACGTAAATCGCAATCCTTCTTCCGAAGAAAATATATTAAAAGTTCCACCTAAAATATCGGCTGCATTGATCCAGAATCCACCACCAAAATCGGAATGCCATACATCTGAATTGTCAGACGGTAGCCAAACTCTACCAATATCATACCCTCCAAATATGCCAAATTGAATTGGAGTTACACCTGTTCTAAAGCTATCGAAACTATAACGCAGGTCGGCGCTTCCTGTGGCAGCACTCTTACCGGTAAATCGTTCGTTTCTATATCCACGTAATCCGCTTTCAGCACCGGCATTTGCAGCCTGATAAAATTCGAAGTTATTTCCAAGATTAAATTGTCCTTGAGTAGTCGTTTTCAACACGAGCTTTCGGTTTGTAGAAAGTGCGTTGTAAAAAATAACTTTAGGCTTTATGAATCCAAACACTCTTTCGCTATCGTCAATATTTTGAGTTGCCCCCGCAATAATTTCGAGATCCATTCCTCGAGTAGGATTAACCTTGTTATCGTAGCTTTCGTAACCATAGGTAGCCTCAGCTGTGACGAAAGATTTCGATTCGTCTAATTCAGTTACTGGATTTATACTAATAAATCTTCCATCTGTATCATCTACTTTTATCGCTTCATATTTGGCAACAAATTTGTAAAAGCTACCGTATGGCGAATCCTTAATGATTCCCAGTTTTCCGCCATAGCTTCCAATGCGCACTTGATTGTATTCACGTTCAAATCGTTCAGAATCTATTTCTTGAGGGTTTACAGTTTCATTTCCGAAGCCGAAGAAATTAACAGCGAAATTTGGGTTATGAAAATGTCCTCCCATCAAAAAGTTCCAATCACTAAAAATATTCGCGAATTCTCCCTCATAGCTTATTTCAAAACTTTGAGTACCGAAATAATATCCTGCTGCAAAGCGATGTTGTTGTGCAAAAGGATTGCGTTGAAAGCCATTTAAAGTGTATACATCACTAACCCCAATTTTCAAGCCGTCATCCGGATTAAAACCAATGGTAGGTAGAAAGAGATTGGTAGATTGAATTTGTTTTTGATAATCGTACGAATTAAAGTTATAATTATCGGTTAATCTAAATGCAGCACCCCCTTTCGATTCTATCGTGTTCTTTTTACTCTTATGATCGTAAACTTTGATTTTTTTACCATTAGTTATCTTGTAGGTGTCATTGTTCTGCCCCCCGATGATTCGTATAAATACCGGCTTTTCGCCTTTTCCATTTACCTCAAAAATATCGTCATCATCCAAACCATAGATCCAAACTTCACATGTCTCGCTGCTATTAAAGGTTCTGTCAACCATAAGATCTCCCTTCGCACCTTTTTTGATTCTATACGCCTTTACATTAGTTTCGCCATTAGGAAGTCTCGTAATTACAAAATGATCGTCTTTATCGGTTCCTGTGATTACTTGCAATTGTGCAAAATAGTCGTAATAATCTTCTGCAATCTTCACGATATTATCTCTTCTTCCTTTGAGTTTTTTCTTAATGTCAATAGCGGTTTCATCCATTGCCTCCGCAGGCAAATCCTGAAACGCAATCTCAATGACAGCATCGGTTATATTTTCCTTCAAGTATTTCGCCTGCGCGATCCATTCATCTTTACCACTATTTTCTATCAACGCCCGATCTAATTTAATTCCTGCGGCATTAAACCACTTTGTGTGTTTTAATTCTGCGTCATATACTTGAAATTGTCGTGAAGTGCTAAACAGTGCGCGAACAACATCCAACAAGCCACCATCGAAGTTTGCATATACCTGATCGCGATCTCTGGGAATTGGTACGAAGACATCTTTCCCATTTTGATCTTTAAACTCTGCCCATCGCCACTGATCACTATGTCTATCCCAATCCCCTAAAAGCATATCGAAAATACGGGCACGGATAAAAGTTTTTTCATCAACTATATTTTCTTCATTACTTCTCACTTTATCAAGAAGGTCGTCCGTACTCTCAATGTCATCGGCATAGTTAAAAATTGCACCATCGTATGGTTCATCCGGACGTTCAACAATCATGTATAATTCATCCCCATAGTCCTCATTAAACTTACCCAACGCTTTTTGTTTTGGAACATAAAACAATTTGGGGTTGGTGTGAAACACATTCGCCGCTTCAGCGAGTTTGGGTACGGTAAACGCCCCATAGGGGTGCGCTGCAGTATAAAAATCTAAGATCAAATCTTCGGGAAGGGTCTCTTTAAAATCCTGTTCTACCTCTTTATCTTTTATAATTACCGTTTGAAGAAATTGTACCGCACTTTTTTTAAGGGCTCTCATATTGTAATCCTTTCCATCTTTATCTACCAATCTTAGAGATCGAGTTTGATGTCCACCACCAGCTCTAACAACTTCCAAGCCGCCATACAACGTATCGAGTAATGCAACTTTTGCTGTTACATTAGTTCCATAAATCTTACGATAGTGATCACCCCATACCGTCTTATAAAAACCAGTTTTTTCTATTCTTTCGTCTTCATAAACAGAAGCTTTAACAGTTTCCGGAAAGTTGTCTGTAAGCGAGGAAACATCATACTTTTGTACCGGAGCAATTATTTCTTTCTGAAAAAGTATGTCACTCGTACCATCCTGTTCAGCTTTATAAAAATTGACTACCGACGCCCCATCATTATAAACGTCTAATACTGCAAATCCGGAACCGCCATATCCAAATTCTCCAAACCGTCCTAATTTCACAGCGCTTGGTCTTCCACCAGCTCCCGAGACAATCTGCTTGGTATTGCTATCTTCATTGTATTGTAGTGAGCGATCATGACCTGAAACGAACACCATTCGCTCATGATCTTTTGCCAGGACATTGAGCCGGCTCATTAGCTCGTGGTATCGCTCATTGTAACGATCCTGAGGTGATATCGCACCTTGATTTCGCACCTGCGGATATAATGTACCTATTATATCCTCATGAATTGCAGGATACTTGCCCCCAAAGGGACCGTAGGTAATTATTGGATGGTGCATCGCAAAAAGGATGGTCTTATCTTTATTTTTTTTAAGCTCTCCTTCTATTTCGGTTATAAATTTTGAACGTGTCTTAATTTCACATTTGTCATTCATTTTAGGATGGTTGTCCCAATTCTCAATATACCATTGTGTATCGACTGCGATAAGCTGTATGTTCTTTCCAACTTCAATACTTTCGATTGGACAACCATTATTAGGCTGTAATATATCCTTCCCATCAAAATTATCCTTTAAGAAATCTTCAATTGCCTCAAGACCGTCTACACTCCCTTTCCAATCCATATTTCCCGGGAGCACCAGGATCTTACCCTTAAACCCCTTTAAAGCATCTAATTGTTGATCGAGAATGTTGTTTCCGGACTTTGATTCCAACTCTTTATTAGAAGATAGGCCGGAGGAGAAAAAGCTATTACCAAGAAAAATTGCATAGCTGTGTTTATTGTTATTTTCCTGAAGCATTATTTTGAATGCTTCGATGGCTTCATTCTTTTTACCGGTCGCCGAAAATCCTACATCACCAATGAGGAAAAAGCGATGATCAATGTCTTTGTCTGAAGGCAGATTACTCTTATAACTGTTGTTGGAAGCATACTGAGGCTCGTATGTTGCACATCCGAATAGGACAATTGCTAACACAAAAGTTATAATGATGTTAATTTTCTTCATATAATTTTTTCGAGATTTATTTTTAGTAATTTGGTTCTATATTTTAAAACTATGAGTGACATAATAAAAGCAACCGACGATTTCATTCTTAACCTTTTCAAAGAGAAGCTTCCGAATACTTTTTTGTATCATAATTACACCCATTCCAAACGTGTTTATAAAAGTATAAACGAAATTATTGAAGATTCACAAATTAATGTTAAAGATGCCAAGGTGCTTAAACTTGCAGCATTACTGCATGATACAGGTTATACCATTACTCGTGATGGTCATGAAGAAGAGAGTGTAAAAATTGCAAATGAGTTTTTAAAATCACAAGGTGTTGAACAGGATATTATTGAAGGTGTTGAAAAGTGCATTTTAGCAACCAAATTTAAAGGAAGCCCCGATGACAAGTTGGAAGAAATTATAAGAGATGCAGATTCGTCTCATTTTGCAAAAGGTTATTTTCAAGAAGCCTCA
>CBDUGY010000128.1:0-7738 GCA_965367015.1 uncultured Ulvibacter sp. | reverse complement strand
CCGGTGCTACTGAAAACACCAGCAGTGCCAGCGATCAACGCAATCAATTGGCCATGCTTAAACTGAGTGGTGTTTACAAGCCAAATACTAATTTTCAATTAGATTACGATGCGTTGGTTAAAACGTCTAAACAAACTGAAGACGCCTCAACTTTGTCAATAGTGGGACCTCAACAGAACGATATTTCCGAAGTAAAAGAAAACAAACCTTTTTCAGTCAATCAAAACACTAATATTTATTACACTTTAAACGACAAGAATATTTTTGCCGCACAAGCACAGTATCTATATCAGGATGAGGATCCCTTTTATCGTGCGGTTCAGGACTCGATTCCATTTCGAGGTGTATTTACTACAATTACAAATCCATCAGATTCGAATTTAGATATTTTCGATCCTCTACAGCAGGCGGAACGGTATAGTGTAAATCAGGAAAAAAATGTAAAATCAAGTAAATTCGACGCAAAGGTCGATTATTACTATGTACTCAATAATGTGAGTAATCTAAATCTTACCGTTGGTAACACATTAAGTAACCAGCAATTCAATTCAGGTATCTTTCAGATTCTGGATAATGGAAGTAATAATACCTTTAGCGATGAGGAATTTAATAACGACGTTGTATTTGATTTTTCAGATGTTTTCTTCGGAATGCATTATAAGTTGAAAACGGGTAAATTTATTTTAACCCCTGGAGTTACCTTACATAACTATAATATTAAGAATGAACAATTGGGTAGTATTAGCAAGCAAAACGATTGGCGTGTTCTACCTGATGTAAATGTAATCCTAGAACTTAAGAAAAGTGAAAACATCCGTTTCAACTATGCCATTTCTGCCAATTATACAGATGTTAACGACTTTGCGGAAGGATATGTGTTTAATAATTACAACCGACTCTTCCGTGGGAATAGAGAACTTGAGAATGCATTGTCACACACCTATAATTTAACATATTTTAGTTTCAACCTGTTCAATTACACAAATATTAGCGGGAATATAAATTATAGCCGTCGGATTGATGCGATAAAAACACGTTCCGAAATCGCAGGGATCAATCAGGTTAGCAGCCCGGTGAATATAGACAGTAATTTTCCGGATGAGACATTATCGGTATTCGGGCGTTTCAGTAAAAGAATCAAAAAATTGCAGTTCGCTTTAAACGCAAATGTAGCCGTTAGTAACACATTTAATAATATAAATACAGAAGTTCGGGAGAGTAAAAGTTTAACTCAAAGCTACCGCGCCAGTGTACGTTCCAGCTTTAGAGATTGGCCGAATTTTGAGGTTGGTTATCGTTATGTGGCGAATGAGTATGATAATGGCGGTCTTAAACAAACATTCTTCACAAATCGACCCTATGCGAATGTAAATGTCCAGTTTTTGAAGGATTTCAACCTTGTGGCAGAGTGGGATTATTATCGGTATACTAATGATGCAAAGACAGTGGAAAATAAATATTCCTTCGTCAATGCCGATCTTTACTATCGTAAAGGTGAGAGTCCTTGGGAATTTGCAGTGCAAGCCACAAATATACTCGACACATCCTTTCTGAATAACGATAGCTTTAACGATCAATTTAATACCACATCTCAGTATTTTGTTCTTCCTCGTATTGTGATGTTCGTAGTGAAATATGACCTTTAATTTACGTATATTTCTTAGCTAAAAGTGTAGACAATGCGTAATATACTCTTCGGAATTGTAATTGCCTTGGTTATTGTTTTTGGACTCCGTTATTGTGAGCACAACAAAGATGAGCGGGAACAGCTGGAGCAGAGTACAGCACTTATTCAAAAACAGTTGCAGAATGTTAGCAAACTCGTAGTTACAGAAGGCAGTTATGCCCAAGTTTTTACCTACAAAGACACCGAAAAATTAATGGGCTTTCTCGATGCGAGTAAAAAGGCTTTAGTGGTAGTTAATGCAAAAGCCAGTATTGCTTACGATTTAAGTAAAATTAAATCTACTATCGATGAAGCAAATAAAACGGTGACAATTACGTCTCTTCCCGAGCCGGAGCTCACTATTAACCCAAATATTGAATATTACGACGTTACTCAGGATTATTTAAACCAGTTTGAAGCAAAAGACTATAATCAAATAAAACAACGCATAGATGCCTCCCTGAGAAAAAAAATTGAAGCTTCAGAGTTGATGTCGAATGCTCAAAATCGACTCATTTCAGAATTGCAAAAAATTTATATTCTTACAAGTTCAATGGGTTGGACGCTGCAGCTTAAACAACAAACAATTACGAATGAGGAGGATCTGCAATCTGTGAAATTATAGAGGCTATCACCTCGCGATTCATTTCTCATTCAGGATGGGATGCTTAATATTAGTTAGAGACTCCATTCTTCACCTGGGTGCTCGTCGATAGAAATATTTATTTCTGAAGTTTATCATAAAGTGATGACCATCCCCCACCATTCATGGCTTCAATGCCTTTACTTTTTAAGATTCCCGCTGCACTTCCACTTCTCATTCCGCTTGCGCAACAGAGAATCACAGGTTTGTCCCATTTTTTAATTTCTGAAATTTTCGAAGAAATTTGTTGTAAGGGAATATTTTTAGAACCCGGGATAGCACCAAGTTGATATTCCCCTTTGGTGCGAACATCCACGATAACAGCATCACGTTCAACAAATTCCTGAATTTTTTGCGTTTTATTTCCAAATAAAAAGTCGAATATACCCATAACAATTCCCGCGTAGTGTCGCGGTTCTATTTTTTAAATTAATAATTTAATTGATAGTTACTTTTTGCTTTTCGATCAAAAGAAGTCCGTCGTCTATTAAGTGAGCCACTTTTGGTCTTTGTAATTTTAAGTTTATCAAATATTTTAAAACATTGTCAGACATTGTAAGTTCATAAATTTCCAACGGTAATAACCAGTCTGTTTTGAATTTTGTTGACACCTCATTGAAAATAGAAGTCAAAATATGCTCCTCTTCTTTAAGAGAGAGTGGCAGAGGTTGAGGATAATTTTGACGAATTTTTCTAACCTTGGCATACATCTCATTCAATTGACGCTTTTCCTCTGAAAGTTCTGTTCTCACTGTCTGCGAAGTACTTACATGATTAACAAGATCAAAAGAACGGTAATCTGCCGCACCTGCAAATGCAGAAACTATCTCTTTTCCAACTGCCATATCAAAATCTCCCATTTCCGGAGAGAATAGAATTTCGTTTTTATAGCGTACTGTGCAATTTGTGAACTGGATCAACATCAATTCGCCGCGCAAATTTCGCATACCGGTTACATTAAGTCCCTCAACTGTAATTCCGCTTTCGAATTCGAAACCAATTGGCTTTCCATCGTAAAAGTCATAGGCTTGCAAATCTCTCGGACCCATATTTTCGATGGCTAAATTTATGCCTTTCAGCTTACCCAATGGAGATCTAAAACCATTAATATGTCTGGAAACTCCATGGCCAATCACTTCTTTCTCGCGATAAGAGAGTGCAGTTTCTCCTTCTGTTTCAAAATATACCACTTCATTATCTTCATTTCGGATCATTCTCGTAAAATGTCCGCTAATTTGTAATCCGGTACTCAGCTCAATCGTTCCCAACTGTTTCGATTCAATGAGTTTCTTCAGTCCGCGCCAACCACCTTTACGCACGGCCATAGTGTTAGCAAATTCTTCAAGTACTTCCTGCAAATAGGCAAAGTCTGAAGTTACATAAAGTTGAGGTTGTGGTTTCGTAATGTCGAAATCTTGATACGCGGCGTCAATTGAATAGGGTAATTTTTTAACTTCTTTTTTCATACACCACGTACTCTCTCCTATCGATGAGAGTAACCCGGCTCCATAAATTTTCGGATCTTCAATAGTTCCCACCATTCCATATTCAACTGTCCACCAGTGTAAATTCCTAATAAGAGATATTTCGGAAGCCTCAACTTCTTTATTTTGAAGTTCTTCTACCCGTTTTTCAGCAGTGTCAATACTTTGTAAATATTCTTGTTGAGGGACCGATAATTCTTCGCCGTCCAACGGAAGTGGACTTGGTGGCGGACTCTCTTTCAGAATAGATAACTCGCGTACAGCTTCGTACATTTCTATGTCGTGTGCGCTGGAAATAGCCTTGGCACCAACCTCTCCAAAACGACGTAGGTATTCTGCATAATCCGGACTCGCGATAATTGGTGCATGACCCGCACCTTCGTGAATTATGTCGGGTGCCGGTGTGTATTCGATATTTTCCAACTGTCGAATATCGCTGGCGATTACTAAAACTTTATAAGCCTGAAACTCCATAAAGGCATTCGGAGGGATAAATCCATCAACCGCCACAGCGGCCCAGCCAATTTCCTTTAAAATTCGATTCATTCCGTACATAGACGGAATTTCATCTATTGAAATCCCTGTTTTCTTCAACCCATCTAAATAACTCTCATGTGCGACTTTGCTTAAGTAATCCACATTTTTACGCATCACATAACGCCATACAGCTTGATTTACAGCAGTGTATTGCTCATAGTTCTGTGGTTTTATATATTGCTTTAAATGAGGTGGTAAGCGATCCAGCAATTCGTTCGTCTCAATATTCTTCTCCATTATATTTATTATAGTTTACCCAAAAACTCAATTTTTATTATCTCTTCCACAGGGAGAGATCCTCTTTTTGAGGTGAAAGGGTCTTCATAGAATGTCAAAAATAATACTTTTTTGGGTGCATAAGTCCCTGTTTCATTCGAAGTTGGGCGTTCCCTCGCTGAATCATCGAAGTTTTTAGAACTTTTTTGGTACTCGGGCGGGCTTTTGGCAGTACTAGGTACTTTGCCTCAATCCCTAACGCAACTCTATTAATAGATTTATTATCTTGCATCTTCCATGAAAACAACCTCACGAAAAGAAGAAATCGTAACCATTGCATCCCAGCTTTTTAAAGAAAAAGGCTACAATGCAGTTTCTATGCGTGATATTGCCCAAGCAATGGGAATTAAAGCCGCGAGCCTGTATAATCACATAAACGGAAAGCAGGAAATTCTCTCTACCTTAATTCTTAAAGTTGCTTACGAATTTACCGATGGGATGAATAATGTGATAGCTCAGGAAATTTCTCCAATTCAGAAGATCCAGCAGATCATTGAACTTCATATCGACATTACTGTAAATTATTCAGAAGGGCTTGCTGCACTTAATAACGATTGGATGCATCTTGAAAATGAAGACCTTACCGGTTTTGTAAAAATGCGGGAAGATTACGAAGAAAATTTCCGAAGAATCATAAAACAAGGCATCGAAACAGGCGAAATTCAACCAAGACATCCGGAGGTGATCTTGTTCTCAATTTTATCAACATTGAGAACATTATATCTGTGGTTTCAAAAACGTGGAAAACTGGATGTC
This sequence comes from uncultured Ulvibacter sp., assembly GCA_965367015.1. Lineage (GTDB taxonomy): Bacteria > Bacteroidota > Bacteroidia > Flavobacteriales > Flavobacteriaceae > CAXBES01. The sequence goes on along the minus strand of CBDUGY010000128.1, from coordinate 2,376 downwards.
AACATCTTAAAAAAAGATATGGTAGCTGTATTTCTCAATGGAATCGTTAACAAACTTTAACTTGCAAATCTAACTAACAAACGTTAGTTTTGTGTTCATTTTACGACAAAAAACTGTGGCTAAATTTCATAAATTAAAAGTAAAAGATATCTATAAAGAAACCGACGATTGTTCGGTAGTAACTTTTGAGGTACCATCGCGGCTAACTAACGATTTTGCATTTAGACAAGGTCAGCATTTAACTCTGAAAGCAGATATAAACGGCGAAGATACGCGACGCTCATACAGCCTTTGTTCAAGTCCGATGGATGGTGAATGGAAGGTAGCGGTAAAATTAATACCGGAGGGTAAGTTTTCAACGTATGTAAATTCCGTTTTAAAAAGCGGTGACGAAATAGAGGTGATGGCTCCCAGTGGTACTTTTGGCGTGGCTGTAGAACCTGAGAAAAGTAAGAATTATCTGTTCTTTGCCGCCGGAAGTGGAATAACCCCGGTTTTATCAATGGTTAAGACACACCTGGCTTCCGAACCAAACGCAACATGTAAGTTGTTTTATGTGAATAGAACAGCTAAATCCATTATCTTTAAGGAAGAATTAGAGCAGTTGCGCAATGCCTATTTTGGAAGATTCGAGATTTATTATTTCTTAACTAAAGAAAGACGTGACATCGAACTTTTAAATGGAAGATTTGATGATGAAAAGATGAAAGTTCTTACTAAAACCTTTATAGATATTCCAGATACAAGCGAAGTGTTTTTATGTGGTCCGGAGGAAATGGTAAATTTTGTAAGTAATTACTTGGTGACAGCCGGATTGCCAAAAGAACTAATTCACTTTGAACTTTTTGTTACAGGACTTTCTGAAGAAGATAAAAAAAGAGCCGAACGATTGGCTCAACAAAAAGTTGAAGGAACTGAAATTACAATTGTAGACGGAGGAAAAGAATTTCAGTTTACAATGACCAAAGACTACGACAATATACTCGATGCAGCTTTGGGTGCAGGAGCCGATTTACCTTTCGCCTGCAAGGGTGGGGTTTGCAGTACTTGCAAATGTCAGGTTATTGAAGGAAGTGTGGAGATGAAAATAAATTATGCTCTAGAGGAAAAAGAGGTGGCGCAAAACTTTGTGTTAAGTTGCCAGGCGGTACCGACTTCCGATAAAGTAAAAGTAGATTTTGATGTATAATAGCTTTGGGCTTAATACCTAAAGTTAAAACATATAATTATGAGTGAAAAAGAAGTTAAGAACTTAGAAGAAATATTTGAAGCGCGTATTGCTCGCGACGAAAAGATTGAACCAAAGGATTGGATGCCGGAGAAATACCGTCAAACCCACATTCGACAAATGTCTCAGCATGCACATTCCGAAATTGTTGGCATGCTCCCTGAAGGTAATTGGATCACCCGAGCACCCTCATTACGTAGAAAAGCAGCACTGCTTGCGAAGGTTCAGGACGAAGCCGGACACGGTCTATATCTTTATTCGGCATGTGAAACGTTGGGTATTTCCAGAGATGAACTTTATGAACAATTGCATAGTGGAAAAGCTAAATACTCTTCTATTTTTAACTATCCGACAGTAACATGGGCCGATATGGGCGCTATAGGTTGGTTAGTAGATGGTGCAGCGATCATTAATCAAGTGCCTTTGTGTAATACATCATTTGGACCGTATGCGAGAGCAATGGTACGAGTTTGTAAGGAAGAGAGTTTTCATCAGCGACAGGGTTTTGAAATCATGCTTACGCTTTGTAATGGCACTGAAGAACAAAAAGCAATGGCTCAGGATGCACTTAATCGTTGGTGGTGGCCAAGTTTAATGATGTTGGGTCCAACTGATGCCGAATCTGTGCACACCGAGCAATCTATGAAATGGAAACTGAAACGTAAGTCAAACGACGAACTACGTCAGCAGTTTATTGATCAAACTGTTCCTCAAGCAGATTTACTCGGTTTAACAATACCCGATCCCGATCTAAAGTTTAACAAGGAAACCGGGCACTACGATTTTGGTGAAATTGATTGGGATGAGTTTTGGCAAGTTGTGAAAGGACACGGACCTTGTAATAAAGAGCGAATGAATGCTCGTGTTAACGCTTGGGAAAGTGGAGAATGGGTTCGCGATGCTGCAATGGCTTATTCCGAAAAGAAAGCAAATAAGAAACTTAAAAAAGTAGGATAGTAATTCGGTTGGAGCTAAATTAAGTTTTCTCCCTTTGGTAAGTATATCCACCTGAAGCGGTTGGAGAGGAATAAGAAGCTAAGTTCTAACTAAAAATCATGATAAGATGAAAAAAAATTGGCCTTTATGGGAAATATTTGTCCGTAGTAAAAATGGGCATAGGGCGCAGGGGGGCACCAAGAGCTGAAATA
>CBDUGY010000127.1:0-7763 GCA_965367015.1 uncultured Ulvibacter sp. | reverse complement strand
CATGGAAACCCATGTCCAGCATTCTATCTGCCTCATCAAGGATAACAACCTCAAAGCCGGGGTTAAGATTACTAAAAACCTAATCACTACTACCAAAAATTATATAACTAATAAATATCGAGAAGATGGTTTCCTGAATACTCAGGTTGTTATCAACACTACCCCACATCTGGATTCGACAGGAACTGAGATTGCTAAAGACATGAAAATTAGCATCGACAGAGGAAATCGTGTTAAAATTTCACCCATTGAATTTGTTGGAAATGAAAACCTTTCAAACGGCAAGATTCGACGAGCACTGAAGAACACCAAAAAAAGAAATCCTTTACGTTTCTGGAAGCGTTCTAAATATACTGAAAGCGGATTTGAAGAAGACAAAGCCGCAATTATAAAAAAATACAAATCAAACGGCTATCGTGATGCTCGGATTTCCAAGGATACTCTGGTTGTAAAAAGTGATAAAACCGTTGCTTTGAAACTTGAAATAGAAGAAGGAAAGAAGTATTATTTCGGAGATATTCGATTTATCGGTAATAGTGTATATACAGACAGTCAGTTACGTCAAGGTATGGGCATTAAAAAAGGAGAAACCTACAATGGCGTGCTCCTTCAGGAAAGAATTGAAGACAATTCAGATCCTGAAGCCGATGATTTAACTAATCTTTACCAAAATAATGGTTACCTCTTTTCGTCGATTAATCCTGTGGAGGTAGCGGTGAGACAAGATACCATCGACTTTGAAATACGAATTAAAGAAGGGAAAATTGCTTATTTCGATAATGTAACAGTAATTGGGAATACAAAAACCAATGACCATGTTATTTATAGAGAATTAAGAACGCGCCCCGGTCAAAAATATAGTAAGAGAAACGTTGTGCGAACAATTAGGGAATTAGGTCAGTTAGGATTCTTCGACCCTGAACAGCTTTCACCCAACTTTAAAAATGTTGATCCGAATAACGGAACTTTAGACATGGAATATTCTTTAGTCGAAAAAGGAGCCAGTCAGATAGAACTTCAAGGAGGTTACGGAGGTGGCGGATTTGTTGGAACTTTAGGATTGTCTTTTAATAACTTTTCACTTCGGAATATTTTTAATGGTGAAGCCTATAAACCTCTTCCAATGGGAGATGGTCAGAAATTATCGCTAAGAGCTCAAGCCAGTAGCTACTATCAGACATATAGTCTTTCACTTTCCGAACCATGGTTGGGAGGTAAAAAACCAATTCAGCTAAGCACCTCATTTTCACATACGGTGCAATACCAATATGATTTCAGAAATAGACAAGTAGACAGAGATCAACGTTTTCTTATTACTGGTGGATCTATTGGACTTGCAAAGAGACTTCAGTGGCCGGATGACTATTTTACGTTATCTCAGGCTGTAAGCTTTCAGCATTATAACCTTAAAAATTATAACACGAGACTATTTACATTTGGTGATGGGTACTCAAACAACCTGGCTTATACCTTCGGAATTAGCCGTAACAATACAGCTACGAACCCTATCTATCCTATTTCGGGATCTGACTTTAGAATAACCGCAAAATTAACAGTTCCCTACTCTGCTTTTAATGGAGTTGATTACTCAAGTCTAAAAGATGAAAGGGATGTTTTGGATGAAATTGTATCTACAGACCCTGGATTTATTGATGCAAGGAATAGAATTGCTGAAATTGATCAAGAACGTTTTAAGTGGTTAGAATACTACAAAGTTAAATTCAATGGCTCCTGGTATACAAGAATCGTTGATAAACTTGTATTGAAAACAAGTACAGAATTTGGATTTCTAGGAGCATATAATAACGATCGAGGCATTCCGCCTTTCGAGCGATTTTTCGTTGGAGGTGATGGTCTGGGGGCGTTTAGTTTAGATGGTCGTGAGGTAATACAGTTAAGAGGTTATCCTAATCAATCACTATCGACTGTTGATGGAGATAACATTTACAATAAATTTTCGTTAGAAATGAGATACCCTATTACTCTGAAGCAGCTAGCATCAATATATGTATTGGTTTTTGCTGAGGGTGGTGGTTCTTACGATGGATTCAGAAATTATAATCCATTTAGCGTACAACGTTCTGCCGGGGCAGGATTACGTATATTTATGCCGGCATTTGGGTTATTAGGTATTGATTTTGGGTATGGATTCGACCCAATTTTGGGAGGAGTAGAGAAGAATGGATGGGAAACCCACTTTATTATTGGACAACAATTTTAATTTTGGCACGATATTTTCTTAAACACAATCAACTATTATGAAAACTAAAAAGTTACTTTTTTTCGCAGTTACTCTTTTTTGCTTTACGTTAGTTGCACAAGCGCAAAGGGGAGTTCGTATCGGTTATATCGATATGGAATATATTCTCGAAAATGTTCCTGAGTACAAAGAAGCTTCTACGCAATTAGAAGGGAAAGTACAACGATGGAAACAAGATATAGAGAAGAAAAAGAATGAGATTGATCAAATGAAGTTAAACCTAAGCAATGAACGAGTATTGCTTACAGTAGAGCTTGTTGAAGAACGGGAGGAAGAGATAAAACTGAAAGATGATGAAATGCTGCAATATCAGCAAGATCGTTTTGGACCTAATGGGGATCTAATGATTCAGAGACGACAATTGGTGCAGCCTATTCAGGATCAAGTGTTCAATATCGTTCAGGAAATTGCAGAAAATAAAAAATATGATTTCATATTTGATAAATCGGCAGATGTAGTAATGCTGTTTGCTGCAGAACGAAACGACATTAGCGACTTGGTACTGCGAAGTATCAATAGAGCTGCTAAGAGAGAGCAAGCCACGAGCAAAAGAGAAGAAAGAGCGATTGAGAAAAGAGATGAGTTAAGTGAGGAGCAAGACGGTGCAATAACCGAACGCGAACAGGCGATCGAGGATAAAAAAAGTGAGCGGGAGCAGATCATGGCCGAGCGTACACGAGTAAGAGATTCGGTGCGAGCAGCTAAAAAAGCTGAATTTGACGCAAGAAGACAACGTCTCTTGGAAGAAAGACAAAGAAGAAAAGATTCTATTCTGGACGCACGAAATAGAAAAAAAGGCTTACCTCCTGAAGGAGACGGTGATGGCGATGGCGATGGCGATGGTAATGGGGGGATTTAAATATGAATATTAATTTTTAAACTATAACACTTAATTAAATACACTTACAATGAAAAATTTTAAATCATTATTCGTAGCCGTGGTGCTGTTCGTAGGAGCTACTAGTTTTGTAAATGCTCAATCTAAAATTGCGCATATCGACACTCAAGCTTTGGTTGAAGCAATGCCGGAGATGAAGGCTGCACAAAATCAATTAGAAAAACTTCAAAAGACTTACGATACTGAAATCAAAGCAATGGCAAAAGAATTTGAAGCTAAGGTTCAACAGTACGGTAGCGAAGAAGGTTCTAAAACACAGGAGGAAAATGCAAAACGCGTGGAAGAAGTTCAAGGAATGGAAAGAAACATTACTGCATACAGACAACAAGCATTGCAAGATCTTCAGAAAAAGGAAGTTGATGTATTTCAACCAATTTTAGAAAAAGCCCGTGCTGCTATACAAAAAGTAGCCAGAGCACAAGGTATTCAGTATGTATTAGATTCTGCTACCGGTAACGGAGTTATTCTTGCAGACGGTAAAGATCTTTTACCAGACGTGAAAAAAGAATTGGGAATATAATCCAATACTATTTCAAAGAAATTGAAAACTGCGCTCCATTTGGAGGGCAGTTTTTATTTTTATGAGACTTAGATTCGTACTTTTACCTTGATGAACCTCAATAAACCCATAGGCATATTCGATTCGGGAGTAGGCGGTACTTCTATTTGGAAAGAAATTCACCGATTACTTCCCAACGAACATACTATTTATCTGGCCGATAGCAAATACGCTCCTTACGGGAATAAAACTTCAGAAGAGATAACGGAGCTCAGTATTAAAAACACTGAAACTTTAATTGATCTCGGTGCCAAAATCATAGTGGTCGCCTGTAATACTGCTACTACCAATGCTATAGATGAACTACGGAGAAAATACGATATTCCCATAATAGGAATTGAACCGGCAATTAAGCCTGCAGCTTTAAATACTGCCTCAAAAAGCATCGGAATATTAGCTACTAAAGGAACCCTAAGCAGTGCATTGTTTCATAAGACCTCGGAAGAGTTTACAAAGAATATCTCGGTAATAGAGATTGTGGGAGACGGCCTTGTACCACTTATTGAAACCGGTGATCTCAATAGTACAGAGTTATTCGACCTTTTGAAAAAGTATACGGCTCCTATGATCGCAGCAAATATTGATTATCTGGTACTGGGGTGCTCTCATTATCCGTATCTAATTCCTCGCCTAAAGCAATTACTCCCTTCACATGTAAAAATAATCGATTCGGGAGAAGCCGTAGCAAAGCAAACAAAAAAGCTGCTAGAGGGCTTAAATTTGCTCCGGCAAGACATTGGCACACCTATCCTCCAATTTTATACTAATGCTGATATGAATCCCTTAAAACGATTATTGGAAGACTATTCGGAAGCTATTTCGATTGCATCGAAAAACTTTTAACTGAAATACGCCAGAAGTTCTTTTTTTCTAGACGGACTTACCATAATTTCCTTGCCACTGGACAGTACAACGCTTCCTCCCTTGCCTTTTCTGTATTCCGTAATAGCATTCACGTTTACCAAATACGATTTATGAACTCGGGCAAAACCGTTTTCAGATAAAATTCCTTCAAAATATTTCAGGGTTTTACTCACGAGTTTTTTACGATCTTTCAGAAATATATTCGTGTAATTATCATCTGCCTGACAATATAAAATTTCAGCGATTTCGAGTACCTCAAAGCCATTCTGTAAAGGAATCGTTATTTTACCCTCAACCTGAGTGAGCTTAGGTTGAAGGATACTATTCTGAAGTCTGTTCTCGTTCTCTTTTATTTCGGTCACGTAATCTACGGCTTCAATAAGCTTGTCTATAGAAATAGGTTTTAGCAAATAATAGGACGCATGTGCATTCAATGCATCAATGGCATAGTGATTATATGCAGTAACGAAAACTGTTTCAAACTGGCGGTCCCCTACCTTATCCAAAAGATCGAAGGCATTTCCATAAGGCATTTCCACGTCTAGAAAAACCAGATCCAATTCATTATTCCGTATTAAAACCAATCCGGCCTCAACTCCATCGGCTTCACCCACCAAATCAACTTTCGGACAGTATTTAGCCAAGTAATTTCTTAAAATTTCTCTGCTATTCTCTTCGTCTTCTACTATAATTGCCTTCAATCTCATATTATCCTATTTTATACCTAAGCCACTTCTTTTAAGATCCGCCGCAAGTTTTCGACTAAATAATTCAGCACCTCCTTTATTGAGATGTGATGCATTATAAAATAAATCCCTTTGATTACAAATGGCATCATCTGAGTAGTCAAGAAAAATTAAATTATATTTAGCACGAAAGTCCTGAAAGACTTTAATGACTTCGCTCTTGTTCGCTATAAAGTTTTGACCTTCGATATATTCGGGGGCATATACTAAAATTACTTCTATATCGCTTATTTGACATTCTTCGAGAAACTTGTTAAACAAGTCTATCGATGGCCTATGAAGTTTAACAACATACTTCTTCATTCTAATTTTTGCCTTTTCAAGATCTTTGTTCCACTTCTTATCAATACCTCTAAACCCTTTGTCCCTATATGGTGTTTGAAAATTTTCATTATATCCAAATTTGAGAACTGCTTTGGGTCCTCTTAACTCTCCAAAATATCTTACCAACGGCAAATAATAATCTCCAAATTCAAAGCCATTATACGAATCGGTATATGATTTTATATCTTCATTCCACAGCATATATGGTAAAAATTGGTCATACTCGAATAAGTCATTTCTCTTCTGTAAACTATAAATATCGACTGCTACAATAATAGCTTTGGGCTTTTTGTTATATTCTATATATTCTAAATGCCTTAAATACTGAAGCCAAAAATTATGACCATCTATTCCAAAATTATAGGTCTTTAATCCTAAAGAATCTTCCAAAACTTTAGGATCAATATGCACCCATGCCCTTGAAGAACCATAAACCGCTAAATCAGATTTCAGATTTCCATTGTAAATATCACTCCATACCTCAAATTCTCCCGGAGGTTGGTGACTATATCTGAGCTTTTCAGAAATGAGCGCGTCGGCTACATACATCCCAAATAGTAAAGGAATAATAAAAACGAGAATATTAATTAGAAATTTCTTCATTACTAAAATTGAAAATATATAAACTCCTGTTGCTTCCCTCCAAACCAAAAAATGGCTATCAGTATCACATAATAAAACAGATACCTCATTGCTTTAGGTTTAATAAAATCTAGTTTTTGAATTGGGTATTGCTGTTTTCTTCCGAACCACTCTATAAGCATAAAGATAACAATCAATAGCAACAGTGGTTTTACGTAATCATCTTTGTAAAACACCGGATAATTAAATAATGTAGTTGAAAATATACTGGAAATATAATCAATAGCATGATAAAAGTTCTCAGCTCGAAAAAATATCCAGGCAAAAACCGTCAACAGAAAAGTAAGCGACATCTGAAATACCTCTTTTACGCTTGGCAAATATGAATATTCCGCTACAATGCCCAAATTACTTCGGTTTTTACTTGTTAATAATAACGGAAGAAAATAAAGGGCATTTAAGAAGCCCCAAATTATGAAAGTCCAATTGGCTCCATGCCAAAATCCACTAACTATGAAGATTATAAAAATGTTCCTAACGCTTTTCGTTACTCCTTTTCGACTCCCACCCGACGGTATATATAGATAATCTCTAAACCAAGTTGATAGTGAAATATGCCATCTTCGCCAAAATTCTGCTATATCTCTTGAAAAATATGGAAAAGCAAAATTCTGCTTTAAATCAAATCCAAATAATCGGGAAGTCCCGATGGCGATATCTGAATATCCAGAAAAATCACCATATATCTGAAAAGCGAAGAACACCGCCCCAAGTAATAGGGTGCTTCCAGAATACTCTGAAGAATTATTGAAAATTATATTAGCGTATTCGGCACAATTATCAGCTATGACTATTTTTTTGAACAAACCCCAAAGTATTTGACGCATTCCGTCAATTGCTTTCTCATACACGAAAACCCTCTTTTTATAGAATTGAGGCAATAAATTTGTAGCCCGTTCTATGGGACCAGCCACCAACTGGGGAAAAAAGCTAACAAAGGCTGCAAAAGCCACAAAGTCTTTGGTTGGATTAAGTTTATCTCTATATACATCAATAGTATAACTTAATGTTTGAAACGTATAAAAACTGATTCCTACTGGCAAAATGATATTTAAAGAACTGGAAGATATTTCATTTCCAAAAAATGAAAATGCAGTGACAAAATTATCTTGGAAAAAGTTATAATACTTAAAGAATCCCAAAAAACCAAGATTGACTATTATACTAGTCCAAAGAAATATTTTTCGCTTTCCTTTGTTTCGTGCATTATTTAATGCTAGTCCCATCGAGTAATCGACTATTGTACTAAACAAGATTAATGTTAAAAATCTCCAATCCCACCATCCATAGAAGATGTAACTTGCAATAACAATGAAAAAATTTTGAAACTTGAGGTTTTTATGAGTGACAAACCAATAAATTAGAAAAACTAATGGCAAAAAAACGGCAAAATCAATAGTGTTAAATAGCATTTCTTTTTATTTGGTTTTACCGTTTCTATGAAGAATTTACACCTCTTAGTCTTTCTTT
>CBDUGY010000126.1:0-7778 GCA_965367015.1 uncultured Ulvibacter sp. | reverse complement strand
ACCTAAAGCTTCCTTTGCTTTTTGAGCCATTGGTGTAATAACCTCTTGAATATCCTCTATTGTATAATTTGTAAAAGGTACGCCTGGGTCGGTAGCACCTGTGGTATTTACCATATCCCAATTTCCATTGAAAGCAGGGTCGCTGGAATCTACATAGGTTCCAAATGCCAGAATAGGTATCCCAGAACTTCTGGCTTTATAAGCAACGATATAGCCATCTTTATTGTCGGCAATTACATTTGTGGCAATTACATTATTCTTATCAGCAACATTTAATGTAAAACTACCTCTGTTTCCTTCAAATTCAAGGGCAGATAAATTGGTTGAGTTTGTAGCTGTAAAACCGAGCTTTTCACCCGAAAGTAAAGCAACTATTGCGTTGTAGTTTCCATCATTACCTACATTTACCACAATCTTACCATGTAGCTGTGTATCGAAAGTTGAAAATATTCCAATGTATAATCCTTTTGCTGAGTGATCGAATGCCTTGTTCGGAAGTTGAGGCAAAAGATCGACCGGAATCTCAGAATTATCGAAGGATTCGTTTTCTTTTTCGCAGTTAACAAATAAAAAGGCGAGGGCGAGTAATAAAAATATCTTTTTCATTTTTGTTAAGTTTATAATTTAAGGCAATATATGCATTTTATCGATAAAAAATGATTTTAATCGATTTTTTATAGACATTTTATGTTGTATTTGACTAATCTTCTCATTATCACTAAAGTAGCACTTAAAGCTTTTTCGTACATTTATAAAAATGCTTCAGCTATGAAATACTTAGTTCACTACCTATTATTATTCTGCTCTGCGACTGTTCTTTCTCAAACTCCTTGTGAGACTGGCATGGCAGGTGCCTTTCCTTGTGAAGGATACGACCTCATTTCTCAAATTCCATTGTCAACTTTCAATTCGGTGAAGGCAAATGATTCCTGGGGATGGACTGATCCTTCTAATGGTAAGGAGTATGCGATAATATGCCTAAATGAAGCTACAGCCTTCATTGATATATCCGATCCGTTAAATCCGTTATATCTTGGGCAACTACCGGGGCAAAGCTCTCAACATACTACATGGAGAGATGTTAAGACATATAACAATCACGCTTTTATAGTCAGTGAAGACAATAATCACGGGATGCAGGTATTCGATCTTACACGCCTGAGAAATGTTTCAAACCCTCCACAGATTTTCACAAATGATGCCCACTATACAGGTTTCCAAAGCGCACATAATATTACCATCAATGAAGAAACAGGGTATGCATATGTCGTGGGTACAGAGACTTTTGGTGGGGGACCACATTTTATTAACATACAAGATCCTACCAATCCTATTGCCGCCGGGGGTTATGCTTCCGATGGTTATAGTCACGATGCTCAAGTCGTAATTTATAATGGACCAGATTCCGATTATACAGGTCGGGAAATTCTCTTTGGAAGTAATGAAAATGAAGTTGTCATTGAAGATGTTACAGATAAATTGAATGTAATAACGATTGCCACTATCGATTATGGCAATGTAAGTTATACGCATCAAGGTTGGTTAACTGAAGATCACCGTTACTTTTTATTAGGCGATGAAACCGATGAAATTGATTTTGGGATTAACTCCCGGACAATTATATTTGACTTCGAAGATCTTGATAATCCGCAATTTCACTTTGAGTATTCGGGAGCGACATCGGCAACCGATCACAATGGATATGTAAAAGGAAATCAATTTTTTCTTGCGAATAATGCGGCAGGTTTAAGAGTAATGGATATTTCAGATATTGCCAATCAGAATATGAGTCAGCAGGGATATTTTGATAGCTATCCTGCTAATAACAATTCTGGCTTCAATGGATCCTGGAATGTATATCCGTTTTTTGAGAGTGGTCATATAGTTATAAGTGACCGTGCAGAAGGCTTTTTACTCGTGAAGGAAGCAACTGTATTGGGGATGAGCGATATTCGAGAGCAGGCTAAGTTTATAATGTATCCTAATCCCTCTACAGATTATTTAATAATCGTTTCAACAGAGACGATTATCCATACACTTCAGATCCTCGATATATATGGGAAGGTGATATATTCCGAAGAAAATATAGGCACAGAGAATCAAACGGTTGATTTGAGAAACTACGCTAGCGGAATTTATATTTTGCGAGTTAACAATTCCGAAGAAAAGAAGATTATAAAACTGTAGTGACTTTCGTCTGAAAACCCGAAGTGATTAAATATTACTCTTCAGAAGAGCTTTCCTCCATTGTATGATAAACATTTTGAACGTCATCATCATCTTCCAGTTTTTCGAGTAATTTTTCGACATCTGCTGCTTCCTCAGAGCTTAATTTTTTGGTCACTTGTGGAATGCGTTCAAAACCGGAGGACAGGATTTCTATATTGTTGCTCTCTAAATAGGATTGGATATCTCCAAAGCTTTCAAAAGGCGCATAAATAAGTACGCCATCATCATCTTCAAAAATTTCTTCAATTCCGTGATCGATTAATTCTAACTCTAATTCTTCAAGATCGAGACCTTCACCATTAATCCGAAAATTACATGTATGATCGAACATAAAAACAGTCGATCCTGATGTTCCAAGACTTCCATCCGTTTTGTTGAAGTAAGAACGCACATTGGCCACTGTTCTGGTATTATTATCGGTAGCAGTTTCTATTAGAACGGCAATTCCATGTTGCGCATAGCCTTCAAAAAGCACTTCCTTAAAATCTCCCAGGCTTTTGTCGCTCGCACGTTTTATTGCACGCTCCACATTGTCTTTAGGCATATTAACAGCCTTGGCGTTTTGAATTACCGCGCGTAAACGGGCATTCGCATCGGGATCGGGGCCACCTTCCTTAACCGCCATTACAATATCCTTCCCAATTCGTGTAAACGCTTTAGACATTGCAGACCAGCGTTTCATTTTTCTTGCTTTTCTAAATTCGAAAGCTCTTCCCATTATTCAATATATTTTATTTTATGACCTTTATTTAATTACAAGATTACCTGCATCTTAGGCAAATCAAATATAGAAATTCCAGACTACAAGTACCAAAAGTGATTTAAAGTAAATTTAACTCACCAAATTATCGATAATGGCAGCCAGTTTAAAATCTTTCTCGGTCACTCCCCCGGCATCGTGGGTAGAAAGTGAGATAGATAGTGTGTTATACACATTAGACCAATCGGGGTGATGATTCATAGCTTCAGCTTCGAAGGCAATCCGCGTCATGATCGAAAATGCATCTTTAAATGTTTCAAATTCTAAAGAGGTGTGAAGGGCATTCTCGCCATAATCCCAACCTTCAAATTCATTTAATTTTTCATTAATTTCTTTTTCTGATAATGCTTTCATATTAATCATTTTTTAAAGTGATAATTTCGTCTTTTAAGGTACTATCGTCTATTACTTCGGCAATACTGATTTTATACACATCGGGTAATATGTTTTTCTTCGGAAGTATTGCCTGATAGCTGTCTTCATTACTGCTGAAAACGCTTTTAAAGATAGGAGTTTTATCCCCTAATTTCGAGGTGATCTCCTTAAACAAGTCTTCATGATGAACCATATCGTAACTTGCTAAATGATAGATTCCATCTAACTGTTGGTTTATTATATAATGAATTTGTTGTGCTATTTTACTTGCGGTGGTTAGACTTATAATAAGGTTGGGATACACTTCGAATTCGGCGTGATTTTTTATAGATTGTCTCAATTGTATGATTCTTGGAGAATTTATTCCCAACACCATAGGTAGTCTCAAGATAGTTGTCTGCGCCGGAATTTCTTCTAATAACAATTTCTCAACTGATACTTTAAACTTCCCGTATTCACTCTCGGCCATTGGTCGGTCGAATTCATAAGAAGGAAGGTCGAATTTTCCATCAAAGACATTAACACTCGACAAAAAGATTAGCTTACAAAAGTGATTTGCCTTGATGTACTCACAAAGTATTTTGTGTGCTTGATATTGTTGCTTAAAATCACCCCTCAAAGATGATATAACTACGGTAGGCTGAACCTCTGTTAATATTGAGCTCAGGGTGCTGTTGTTTACACAATATTTGTAGTATACCTGATTCTCACCAAATTCAGCATCATTCGAACAATAGGTACCATGCACTTCAAAATAGGATTGAAGCTCCATAAAAACTGCCCGACCAATAAAGCCGCTAGCTCCAAGAATTAATATCCTATGTTTTAAGGGTCGTTTCATTTGGGGTTTACACTAAAATATTGATTTTCCTGTTTTGGTGGTGAATTGTTCCAAAGCCAGCATCCCGAGATATGAATTGCCTTTTGGATTGAGTCCGGGTGACCAAGTGGTAATAATAAATTCATTTGGCAGTAGCGCCACAATACCTCCGCCAACACCACTTTTTCCAGGCAATCCCACCTCAAAAGCGAACTCCCCGGCCTCGTCGTAGAACCCACAGGTAAGCATTATGGCGTTTATTCTTTTAACTTGTGTAAGTGTAAGGTGAGCCACATCCCTCATACATTTTCCACGGTTCGCAAACAGATAAAAAGCATTTGAAATTTGTTTACAATTCATTTCCAGAGAACATTGGTGGAAGTAAAAGTCAAGTACAGTCTCGACATCATTATTCAGGTTTCCAAATGACTTTAAAAGGTTAGCAGTTGCATAATTAACAAAGCCAGTTCTTTTTTCTGAACCAGCCACTTTAGTGTTGTATTCTATTGTTTGATCGTTGGTTATGTCTCGTACGTATTGCAAAAAATCTTTTTTTGGCTCTTGCAACTCTGAAACTAAAATATCAGCTATAACTATAGCACCGGAATTAATTAATGGATTTCTCGGAATACCTTCCTCCAATTCTAGCAGCGAGAGATGATTGAATGGATCTCCGGACGGTTCAACGTCCATACGTTCCCAGACCTTGGTGCCAATTAATTGTAATGCTTTAGAGAGCGTTAGTACTTTAGAGATACTCTGTACCGAAAATGAAATATCCCAATCTCCCGTCATACAATCTTCAGCATTGATACGATTCAGATAAATACCAAAATGACTTTTATTAACATTGGCTAATTCTGGAATGTAAGTGGCGACCTCACCGGTATCTTCAATGCGTTTTAAACTGGTCTTTATTTCGTTTAATACCGTTTGGTAATCCTGCATATTAACCTTTGTAAAATGGAAGTTTTACCACCGTAGCAGGAACAGCATTCTTCCGAATTTGAATGTTGATCGCGCTCCCAACATCCTTAAAAATTGTAGGTACATAACCCAGACCGATTCCTTTACCTAAAGATGGTGACATGGTCCCACTGGTTACAACTCCAATTTTATTTCCATTGCCATCCACTATATCATAACCTTGTCTTGGGATTCCGCGTTCATTTAACTCGAAAGCAATCAATCTTCTTTCCGGACCATGTTCTTTTTCTTTTTTTAATGCTTCAGAATTAACAAAATCTTTAGTGAATTTGGTAATCCAACCTAATCCTGCCTCTATCGGGGAAGTGGTATCATCGATATCATTTCCGTAAAGACAATAACCCATTTCTAAGCGCAATGTATCACGAGCAGCCAAACCAATTGGTTTTATTCCGAAATCGGCGCCAGCCTCCATCACCTTCTTCCAAACCTGTTCTACTTCACTATTTTTACAGTAAATTTCAAAGCCACCACTTCCGGTGTACCCTGTTGCGCTAATAATAACATGATCGATACCCGCAAAGTCTGAAACTTTAAAAGTATAAAACTTGATTGCTGAAAGATCTTCCGAAGTTAGCGACTGCATTGCTTCAATTGCCTTGGGCCCCTGAATCGCAAGTAGTGAATAGTCTTCCGAAAGATTTTTCATAGTAGCATTCATTGAATTCTGACTGCTAATCCAATTCCAATCTTTTTCGATATTGGATGCATTAACAACCAATAACCACTGATCTTCTTTCAAACGATATACAATTAAATCGTCAACAATTCCGCCCTTCTCATTTGGCAGACAACTATATTGTGCCTGTCCGTCAACCAGTTTTGAAGCATCGTTACTCGAGACTTTTTGTATTAGTTCCAAGGCGTTCGGCCCTTCAATTAAAAATTCGCCCATGTGAGAAACATCGAAAACTCCAACGCTTTTTCTAACAGTTTCGTGTTCAGCGTTCACGCCTTCATAAGATACGGGCATATTGTACCCGGCAAATGGAACTAATTTTGCTCCTAATTGTTCATGGATATGAGTAAGTGCGGTGTTTTTCATTCTAGAATGGATTGCTTAATTATAGATTGCAAATGTATAAATTAAGGCTTAGCTATCCATCATATATTTTTTGAATTCAGAATAATTTTTTATTGCAATTGCCTGCTTTTTTTTCTGAATTAATTCTGAGATACCTTCTGGAAGCTCAATCTTTCTGCTAATAGAATCCTCCACGACATCCAAAAATTTTACTGGATGAGCTGTTTCTAAGAAAACACCTTGAATTTCAGGATTTTCAGTTAGGTAATTTCGTAGCCCTAAATAACCGACAGCTCCATGTGGATCGGCTATATAATTATACCTTTTGTACAACTCTTTTATTGCCTCTCTGGTTTCAAAATCATTAAATGAATAGGATGTAAGTATTTCTGAAATAGCGTTAAAGTTGTTGTTAAATAATTCTCTAATTCGAATAAAATTACTGGGATCTCCTACATCCATTGCGTTGCTGATAGTTGCTATGGATTGCTTCGGCTCGTATTTACCGTTCTTCATAAATCGAGGGACAACATCATTGCTGTTCACCGAAGCTATAAATTGAGAGACAGGCATGCCCAATTTATGTGCTATCATTCCAGCGCAGATATTTCCAAAATTTCCGCTGGGTACCGAAAAAACTAAGGGTTTCGATGTAGATTTTAGTTGTTTATAGGCAAATAAGAAATAGAATGCCTGTGGTAGCCACCGTGCTACGTTTATGGAATTTGCAGAAGTGAGCCGACGTTTTTTCGTAATGTCTTCATCTAAGAAAGCGGTTTTAACCATCGTCTGGCATACATCGAATGTACCATCCACCTCCAATGCAGTGATATTCTTACCTAGTGTGGTGAGTTGTTTTTCCTGAATATCACTTACTTTTCCGCTGGGGTATAAAATAACAACTTTTACTCCATCAACTCCTAAAAATCCGTTTGCGACAGCTCCACCTGTATCCCCACTGGTTGCAACCAATACAGTTACATCCTGTTTTTTTTCTGATACTTCTGCGAAATGACCCAAACAACGCGCCATAAAACGTGCACCCACATCTTTAAACGCAAGGGTAGGGCCATGAAATAGTTCTAGAGTTGAAAGGTTCTCTGAAAGTCTCACAACCGGGAAATCGAAATCTATTGTTTCAGAAATAATTTTTCGGAGTGATTCTTCCTCGATCTCCTTTCCAACAAATTGGGATATTGCCCGGTATGCTATTTCTTGATCTGAATAGTTACCTATACTCTGAAAAAATGAATCGGGTAGTGGGGTGATTTTTTCAGGGAAATACAAGCCCTTATCGGGGGCAATTCCTTTTATCACTGCTTCTTGAAAAGAAACCTTTGGCGCTTTATGTTGTAAACTATAGTACTGCATTATTCAATTATTTTACTACCTACTTTACTTACTTTAGAAGTAAAGCAATCGATTTCTATTTCTGAAGATCTGTATAAATCTTTTAACTGAGTGGCAACAACTTCAGCCGTATTTAAACCTTTACACATCGCAAACATTGACGGTCCCGAGCCACCAATTCCGAAGCCTAGTGCGGCGTGATCCAGTGCTACCTTTCTGGCTTCATCAAATAA
>CBDUGY010000125.1:0-7865 GCA_965367015.1 uncultured Ulvibacter sp. | reverse complement strand
AGAAATGGGGAGTTTTTTTGTTTGTCTATGTTTTATGTGTATGTATTATTTTCGGTAGAACTAAAGCTTATCGGCCGTGATTCGTCCTTCACGATTTGCAATTTCCCAGGCAGTATAGAAAATTAGTTGTGCTCTTTTTGCCATCAGATCATATTCTATTTTATCTGGTGTGTCAGTATGCTTGTGATAGTCTTCATGCACTCCATTAAAGTAAAAGATCACCGGGATATTATTTTTTGCAAAATTATAGTGATCGCTGCGGTAGTAAAATCTATTCGGGTCATTTTCATCATTAAAAGTATAGTCCAGCTCTAAATTAGTATACTTTTTATTAACCTCTTCGGAAAGGTTATGTAATTCCTGACTCAATTTGTCACTTCCTATTAAGTATACATAATCGGGACCATCCATCTTTTCAGGTGCGATACGACCAATCATATCTGTATTTAAGTTACACACGGTATTTTCTAAAGGAAATATCGGATTTTCAGTATAGTATTGTGAACCGTAGAGTCCAATCTCTTCACCGGTAACGTGTAGAAAAAGGATAGAACGTTTTGGTCCGTTTCCATCTTTAACAGCTTCTTGAAACGCCTGAGCAATTTCCAGAAGAGCTACGGTTCCGCTTCCGTCGTCATCGGCACCATTAAAAATATTACCCGAAGCATCCACACCCACATGATCCAGATGCGCAGATATAACAATTACTTCATCAGGTTTTTCTGAACCTTTAATGAAGGCAACTACATTTTCGGAATCTTTAGGTTCTTTCATCCTTCTGAAATAACTCGCAGGGATCGTTTGATAGTAATTAATTCCACCATCCGGAGAGGGAATCCCCTCATTCTGATAAAAATTTCGCAGGTACTCTGAAGCTAGTTTCTGACCTTTCGAACCTGTCATCCTACCTTGCATGGCATCACCGGCATAGATATAGAGATGGTCTTTTAATTCACTTGCAGTAATTGAATTTGCGTAGTCTGAAACGGATATGGTTGCTGTATTAATATCTGATTTTGCAGCCGAATTTTGTGCCGAATTACACGATACTGTGCAAATTGTAATAAATAATAAGAGAAAGTATTTCATGTTTTAATCGAAAGATTTAAGTTCATAATCGTTAGGTGATAACCCTCCTTCACCAACCTTTACATATTCTAAAGTATGTGTCGAAATTACTTCGTTACCCGCAGCATCCTGAGATACAATTTTTGCAGTAACTATATATGTGGCACCCATTTCCTCAAGTGCTGTGCCTTTTTCAGTTATAACAATATCATTATCACTGAATTTGGTGCCTTGAGGAAGTTGCAATTGCGTAATTAGATCTTCCTTAGCAAGGTTACGCACTGTTTGCATCTGTTCCTTTTCTGTAGAACAGGCCAGAAAAAGTATGGTAATTAAAAGAAAAGCCAGTTTCTTCATTCTTAAATTATTTGCCGATAAAGATAATGCAAGTTACTAGGGTAAATGTGAAAATTATGTGAAAAATACCTTATATCAATGTTAGAGTATAATTTACTGTCATCAAGTATCATTATCTTTGGAAAAAAATAAACTAAGAATGACTGTAGAGCAAATATATACCGGCTGTCTTTCGCAAGGCGCATATTACATTGAAAGTAATGGCGAAATTGCAATTATTGACCCCTTGAGAGAAACGAAACCGTATCTCGAAAGAATTAAGAGAGATAAAGGTAAACTCAAATATATTTTTGAAACTCACTTTCATGCCGATTTCGTTAGTGGGCACTTAACATTGTCCCAAAAAACGGGGGCGCCTATTGTGTTTGGACCAAATGCAAATCCTTCTTTCGATGCAATAATTGCCAAAGACGAACAAGTTTTTAAACTTGGAGAGGTGACTATAACAGCTTTACACACTCCGGGACATACTATGGAGAGTACTACTTATTTGCTAAAAGATAAGAACGGTAAAGAACACGCTATATTTAGCGGAGATACATTATTCCTGGGAGACGTGGGAAGACCGGATTTAGCACAAAAAGCCGAGGAAATTACTCAAGAAGATCTGGCAGGAATATTGTTCGATAGTTTACGGAATAAGATTATGCCTTTGCCAGACGATGTTATTGTCTATCCTGCGCACGGTGCAGGTTCAGCCTGTGGAAAAAATATGATGAAAGAAACAGTTGATACCTTAGGAAATCAAAAGAAGGTAAATTATGCGCTGAGAGCAGACATGACTAAGGATGAATTTATAAGCGAGGTTACTGAGGGTTTATTACCTCCACCTTCTTATTTTCCTTTAAACGTTAAAATGAATCGTGAAGGATACGATTCGATTGATAAAATTCTCAATCGGGGAACACAACCCTTAAATGTTCAAGAGTTCGAAAGCCTGGCAAATTCAACCGGAGCTGTGGTCTTAGATGTGAGACATCAAAGTGAATATGTGAAAGAACATATTCCTAGATCAATTTTCATAGGAATCGATGGCGGTTTCGCACCTTGGGTAGGCGCATTAATTGCTGATACTGAACAACCAATTTTATTAGTAACCCCTGAAGGAAGAGAAGCGGAAACTGTAACAAGACTTTCGCGTGTTGGCTTCGATAAGACTCTAGGATTTCTTAACGGTGGGTTAGAGGCCTGGAAAAAAGCCGGTAAACCGACCGATAATCTTGAATCTGTTTCGGCAGAAACCTTAAAGAGAAAAATTGACGAGAACGCACCGGTATTTGATGTTCGAAATCAAGGTGAATACGAAAATTCACATATCTCAATGGCCAAACATACCCCCTTAGGTGAGATTAATGAATTTTTAACTGAATACCCCTCTGATGAAGAATTCTATGTTCATTGTGCCGGAGGATATCGCTCGGTTATTGCCAGCTCAATCTTGAAGAATAGAGGTATTCATAACGTAATTGACGTGGCCGGAGGTTTTAATGAAATAAAGGAATCCGGAATACCTATAGTATCTTAGAAAATATACATTAGTTTAAACTTTAAAAAGTCTTTTCTCTCTGTAGATTTCGGAGATAAAAGACTTTTTATTTCGCTAATATTGTCAGCCTGAACAACTTAGGGTTTTTCCTGTTTTTTTCTTTAAATAAGTTTTCCTTTCAATACATTTAATATATTTATGAAGAATGTAGTAAAACTTTAAGCGTTTTAGAATGGAAAATTATTCAGTTAACGATAGTAATGACGATATAATCCTTGAAGTTCGAGCCGGAACTGTTGGGATTTGTGAAACTCGAGTTTACATTAGAATTGAAGGAAGCTTTGTAAAAATAATTACTTCCGAAGAGATAAATAATGGAAATATTCCTCCATCAAATATTGAGATTAATAAAAACTTAATTAACTCATTTGTTTTAATAAGAAGTGTCCTAAATTTTAGCAATGTGGAAGAAGGTGAGGCGCGAAAAAAGGCGATCGAAACCACGTCACTTAATTATATTTTAAACGGAGGCCCGGAAGGCGAAAAAAAATTCAAGGCTCAGGGAATGGACATTCTAATTATTAGTGAGACAAAAGTTGTTATAACGAAATTAATCAAATTTTTATGGGATGTAAATGGTATGCTATAATGTTACTTGCACTTTGTGCATTTGTCCCACTAATGTCTATCAGTCAGGAATTGGGGAAGGAAGTTTCTATTTTTGATCTCGAGATTCCGAATAACCCTGCCTTCATCTTGCTGGATGATGCACCCTCAGTAATCGAACGACCTAACTCAAGTAAGGCAATAGGTACTACATTGCTTCAAAATATCGCTGCCGATGGAGTTTTAAATAACATAGCTGTAGAGGTAACTCCTTTTTGGTTGTCCAAGAATCCCAGACGATCTGCATTAAAATACTATGGCGTTGACGCTAATAAGAAACAAAAGTATTTTTCTAAATTAAAATTAGCTTCTTTTTCCGGGGCCTATGTTAAAGAACCAAGCAACATTATCAATGTTTCCATTGGCGGGCGTGCCACACTCTTTGAAATTAAACGCACCGAAGATATTGATGCATATTTTGAAGCCTATGACGGAATATATAAAATAGTATCGAACATAGGAGATTTATTGGAAGCAGATTTCGATATGGAAAATTCTATTCCAACTTGTGAAAATGGTGAAACGCCTGAAGAATGTAATAAACTTCGCGAAGCATATAATGCAAAGTTGAAAGAGTTCACAAATTCAATTGAGGATCCGGAGTTTAAACAAAAAAGAATCAATGAAAAAAGCAAAGCTACAGGATGGGAAGACAAAATGCAGGAGATCATTAAACGAAAGCCTCTACTCGCAATAGATGTAGCTGCAGCCTATAATCAACGATATTACAATAGTGAGTTTAATAATAATGGTTTTGGTCGTTTCGGAGTTTGGGGAACACTCGGACTCTACCCCAATATCGAAAATCAGAATTTTTTGAATCTGTATATTTTTACGAGATATCTTGTTGAAGGTGATGCTCCAAATCAATTAGCGCTGAGCAGTGACGCTGATAAATATAATGCTTTCGACTTGGGAATTAAGGGAGAACTCGAATTTGAAAGAATAATTCTGAGCTACGAATATATAAATCGAAGCGGAGACCTGAAAGGGTATAGGTCATCCGGCACCATAAAATATAAGATGTCTGATACACTTTTTGTGACAGGTACCTTCGGAAATAATTTTGAAGAAAACGATGACCTAATAACACTATTTGGAATTCAATGGGGATTGAATAATCCAATTCAAAGTGTTGGGATTAATGAGTAGGAAGGGAATCTTCAAAGTTCACCGTAAATTCTTCGGTATTAGAATTATTACTTATACTATTTGAATAATCACTAAGAAATACGTTTGAAAGCTGATTTACAGTGCTACCCCCATTATTCAATTTTAAAAAGATAAATGCTGAAGAAAATTCTTTCTTAGATTTTGCCGCTGCTTCTAACTTTTTACTCAGGCCATCTTTTTTTCTCTTTACAAGGTAAACATTCGGCTGCGTAAGTTCTGCATGAAGTAATAATAACTTAGTAGGTTTTTCCGCATTGTCTAGATCGGGAATAGTTAAGGCCAATTCTTGTGCATATACGCTGGATCCAAAAGCTATAACTGCTAAAAATAAAAGGATTTTTTTCATGGTTTCGTATTTTAAATAAAGATACAATAACAAATAAATTTTGGGTATAGATTACGTTTTTTTTTGCTGATTCCTATAAGCATGAAAAGTTTCTTAATCTAAATGAATTCAAGAATTACTTAGATGAAATGGAACAATTTGGCACTATTTGGTAATTAGTTTGTTTTATTAATTGCTGAGTTAGTTACCATAAAAAACGCCCCTAATTTAGGGGCGCAATTATTAATAAAAATTCGCTAAGCTTAGTCCCAGCTATCTGCAAGATCTTCTAATGTTTTCACTTTTGACACCGTAGATCGAATTTCAGTAAGCTGATTGTTAAGTACAGAATTAATTTGCGGTGGGAATCTGTTCTCTTTCAGTTTTTCTTCATATTCTTCCAAACTGGCCTTTTCACCACGAATACACTCTTCCAATACAGCCTCATCATCATTTCCTGTGAATGCAGTTTTTACATCAATCCACGCACGGTGAAGGGTTCCTGTAGTACTTCCGCTTTCAATCGGTTTTTCGTTTAAATTTCTGATTTCTTGATCTAATTCAGTCGCAAAGCGATTGTGTTTTACGGCTTGATATTTTAAAAACTCTTTCAATTGAGAATTTTTTGCATTTTCAACTGCCTTTTTAAATCCTTTTTCTGCGTCATAATTTTTCTCCAATAATCCTTGTAAATTATCTACCAGGTTGTCATGGATGTTTTCTTTTGCTTCTTCTCTTGTAGTTTTCATAGTTTTTATATTTAAATTAATTATTGGTCTAAAGTAATTTATAAAAACAGGATTAAGTATTATAGAAATCCTAATTGAGAAGAGTTTAACAGCTATTGTTAAGAGTTTCAAAATTCTAATTTTTTATTATAATATATTATATCCGAGTATCTTAAGAAGGGAATATGCGCTATTAAGATTTTAAACTTCTGTTAAACTGAAACCTTAATTGTTAATCTTTTGTACATTTGTGATATATGAAAAAAGTGATTCATAAATTTCTATCCATGTTATTGGCATTTGTAGTATTGTTTTCTACGATGTCATTTACTATTGATATGCATTTTTGTGGTGATACTTTAGTTGAAACCGCAGTCTTTCAAAAGGTGAAGGGTTGTGGTATGGAAATGCAAAACCCTTCAAGTGAAGGATGTTCAATTACCAAGAAAAATTGCTGTAACGATGAGCAGTTGCTAATTGAAGGTCAGGAGGATTTGCAATTAACGTTCGATAAAATAACTATTGAGCATCAAATTTTTATAATATCATTCTTTTCTGCATATACCAGTCTTTTCGAAAGTTCAGAACGCGAGTATCGTACCTATCAAAAATATAAACCGCCACTCGTCAAGAGGCAAATCTACAAACTCGACGAGACTTATTTAATTTGATTTTAAACAAAACAGTCTGATATCCTACGGCCAACGTCGTAAGGATACTTTGTTGTGTCAGGTGTTTATAAAACATCTAATGTTAATTGTTTAATAATCAAGCCGATGCTAAATAAAAGCATTAAATTTTTAATAGAGAATAAACTAGTCGCAGTACTACTTCTTGCCCTGTTCGTTGGGTGGGGTATAGTGAATGCGCCTTTCAAATGGGAAACAGGTTTTCTACCTTCAGATCCGGTTGCAGTTGACGCTATTCCGGATATTGGTGAAAATCAACAAATTGTCTTTACTAAATGGGAAGGTCGATCCCCACAGGATATTGAAGATCAAATTACGTATCCTTTAACCACTTCCTTACTTGGAATTCCAGGAGTTAAGACTATTCGCAGTTCTTCTATGTTTGGTTTCTCAAGCATATATATCATCTTCGAAGAGGATATAGAATTCTATTGGTCCCGTAGCAGAATACTGGAAAAATTAAAT
The DNA here is from genome assembly GCA_965367015.1 of uncultured Ulvibacter sp. Lineage (GTDB taxonomy): Bacteria > Bacteroidota > Bacteroidia > Flavobacteriales > Flavobacteriaceae > CAXBES01. The sequence continues at coordinate 908 of CBDUGY010000125.1, read as the reverse complement.
TCCCTCCCTGCAAACCTTCTACCAGTTGGTGTTAATCCTTCGTTGGGGCCGGACGCCACAGGACTCGGACAAATTTTTTGGTATACCCTAGAAGGTCGTGACAAAGACGGAAAGGTCACCGGTGGATGGGATCTTCATGAGTTACGTAGTATTCAGGACTATTATGTGAAATATGGTTTATCATCGGCCAGTGGTGTTTCAGAAGTAGCATCAATAGGAGGATTTGTGCAGGAATATCAGGTCGATATCGATCCGGAGAAAATGCGTCAATACGACGTAAGTTTGAACGATGTAGTAAAAGCCGTAAAACAAAGTAATCAGGATATAGGAGCACAAACACTTGAAATTAATCAGGCCGAGTATCTCGTTCGAGGATTGGGTTATGTCAAGTCTATTTCCGACATAGAGAATGCTGTGGTCGATTCAGAAAACTTTACATCGATTCGCATTAAAGATATCGCAAATGTGCATTTAGGTCCTTCTACAAGACGTGGTATACTCGACAAGGAAGGTGCAGAAGTTGTAGGCGGTGTGGTGGTAGCCCGATATGGAGCTAACCCCCTGGAAGTTATAAATAATGTCAAGGATCAAATAGCTGAATTAAGCTCAGGATTGCCGTCAAAGATATTGGCTGATGGAACAAGGTCTCAGGTAACTATTGTGCCATTTTATGACCGAACCGAACTTATCAACGAAACCTTGGGAACACTCAATGAGGCGCTCACCTTAGAAATACTAATTACCATTTTAGTTATTATAGTGATGATCTTCAATCTAAGAGCTTCTATTCTTATCTCGGGATTGCTGCCGGTAGCTGTTTTAATTGTTTTCATCACGATGAAAATTTTCAATGTTGATGCTAATATTGTTGCATTGTCCGGAATCGCAATAGCCATTGGAACCATGGT
>CBDUGY010000124.1:0-7912 GCA_965367015.1 uncultured Ulvibacter sp. | reverse complement strand
AATCAATACAACGAATTACCATCGACCAGGAGGTCGCCTTCATCGCTATAAAAGATAGTGTGTTTATTGCAACTTCTTCAGAACAACTGCTACAAAACATCTTGGATGATAAAGTAAACAAAGCAACCGATTTTAGAAAGATTTACAACCTCAATCATTCAGGAGATTTTACAACCATTTTACCCGCAGATAATATTTCCTTAAATGGAAATGAGAATATTCGTTTCGCTTCCTATTTTGGCCTCGATGTAGTGGTTTTACCCGATGCGATTAATGCCACGGGAGTTGCCTTAGCCCGTGATACCATCCCTCAATTACTCTCAGTTTTTAACGGGCAAATTCCACAGCAGAATGATATTGCCAACATAATTCCGGTTAATACATCGGGAGTTATTTCATTCACCTTCAACGATGCCGAATTGTTGACAAAAAATCTCGCAACCTATAGAGGGAGCCCCTTGGAAGTCAATTCAACCGGGATTCTTGCCTCATGTAACGAAGTAGGTCAACTCACTTTTAAGGATGGTAATGCAGTAGTTATAAAGAGTATTGACCCGGAACTAACAAATGTAAGTCTGGCACCATTCATTTCTGAAAGCAGTTTATTCAGAGATGTGACATTATTTAAGTTCAATAAGCCGGAATTTTTCACCAACACTTTTGCACCTCTTATTTCTGAAAGCTCTGCTAATTATATTTTTCAAATAGATAATTTCTTTGTTTTTACTGAAACTGAAGCAACTGCTCAGGAAATTATCAGTGCCTTTAAAAGTAATAATACATTAAGTAAAAGCAGTTACTTTGATGCGTCGTCTTCTCAACTTAGCAATGCTTCATCCCTTTTATTCTATGGCTTAAATGGCAATCTCCCTCAACTCGTTTCAGCATTTTTTGATGAGGATTCAGCCACAGGCATCGATAAAGTAACTCTAGAGGATTACCCTTTTAGTGCGCTTCAGTTTAGTTATGATCGAGATTTTGCACATATAAATTTTGTTTGTAATCAAGCATCAGAAAATAAGAAAACTACGGGAAGAGTCTCCGAGCAATTTAGTGTCACACTGGAAAACCAAATTTTAACCAATCCGCAATTATTTAGTAACCATCGAACAAAAGGGGAAGATGTAGTTGTTCAGGATATGGCTAACAACCTATACCTTATCTCTGCGTCCGGGAAAATCTTATGGAAGCAAAAACTCGACAGTCCGATTTTAGGGGAGATACAAGAGATTGATATTCTTAGAAATGGTAAGAAACAATTGGCGTTCGCCACAGAAAAAATCTTCTATGTTTTAGACAGAACAGGAAAACCTGTAGCGCCTTTCCCGATAAAATTCAAAGATCCTATTACACAGCCGCTTGCTGTATTCGACTATGACAAGAATCGAAAATACAGATTTATAATTGTACAGGATAAAGAGGTTTTAATGTATAATTCTGAAGCGAAAATTGTAAAAGGTTTTACGTTTACGAAAGCGAAATCCAAAATTGTATTAGCTCCACAACATATTCGAATGAGTAATAAAGACTATATACTGATTGCCGAAGAGAGTGGAAAGCTTAATATTTTGAGTAGAGTTGGAAAATCCAGAGTAGATGTCTCGAAAAAGTTTAGTTTTTCTGAAATGCCTATCGCAAAAGAAGCCAATAATTTTGTTGTAATTACAACAGATGATATTAAGCATAGCATCTCACAATCAGGGAAAGTAAGCACAACCAAACTCGATGTTTCAGAGGGATATTCTTTTACTATCAGTGGGTCGACTAAAGTTACTTTAAATGAAAACCTCTTGCGCATTAACGGAAAATTAGTAGAACTACCATTTGGTATTTACACCCGTCCCAGAATCTTTACAGCCAATAAGGCAGTATATATTTCTGTAACTGAAACACAGGAAAATAAAGTCTACGTGTACAATAAAGCAGGCACACTACTTTTCGGTTTGCCTGTTTATGGTACTTCTGATGCTGTTATCGGTAATATAACCAGCAAAAATAGACTGGGAATCGTTGTAAGAGGTGCAGAGAATGAAATTTTGTGCTATAGTATACAATAGTCATTTATTCTGAAGAATACTTTCCTCCAACCTTCATTTACTTTGTAAAACTAGTCTTGTTACATATGTAACAGTTTTGGTTACAATATGAATAGCCTTACATCAGGGCGCACCCTATCTTTGAAACTCACAGTGCATTAAAATGGTGAAAGATACTTCCTACGTTTTGGGAAGTATTCGATTAAACTTATATCTTTGAATATCAGTAACTTGATTAAATTGTTATTGACACTTTGAGTCAAAACAAAAGATGAGTTCAATCCCACCTATGCACTTTGAAACAAAGAAACAGTAACATATAGTAATCCAAAAATCAAAAACTATGAAAGCAATTAAATTAGTCGGACTACTGCTTTTCTTATTATCTGCCACGACGAGCAGTGCCCAATTCCTAGATAAATTGGGCAAAAAAGCCGAGCGAGCCGTTGAACGGACAGTAGAACGCAGAGTGGAAAGAGAAACCGAGAAAAGTACGGATCGCGCTTTGGACAGTGTGGTCGACGCTCCGAAGAAAAAACAGAAGTCGAAAAAGAAAAAGAAAAAAAACAAGAAAAAAGACAATAATGTAATTGGATCATCGTCTACCGAAGTATCTACACCAAATGGGGCAAATACCGGTACCGTCGTGAAAAGTAATTTCGATTTTGAACCTGGTACTTCAACGATTTTTGAGGACAATTTTTCGCGAGACAATATTGGAGATTTTCCCGCCAAATGGGATGCTAATGGTTCAGGAGAATTGGTGACAGTAAATGGTGAAAAATGGTTTCGATTAAGCAATAAAACGACATTTGTGCCCATGACATCCTCGAATCTTCCGGAGAATTATACGATTGAGTTTGACCTCTTGACTCAAGGAATGGATCAAAAAACAAGTTCTCAGGCCATGATAACTTTAATTTTAGATGACAATACAAAATTCAACAAAGGTAAGAACTGGAGCATGGCCGAACTCTCTCCTTGCCTATATATTTCTTCCCGTGGGGCTGTAGAAAAAGTTTCAAATGGCAACCGTGAATTCAGAAATCAAATAGATAAAGATTATCGATCTGTTATCAATCAACAAGTACATGTATCGATTGCTGTAAACAAAAGTAGAATGCGCGTTTGGCTGGGAGATAATAAAATTGTTGATGTTCCACGTTTGGTTCCTGACGGAATTACCAACTTTAAGATCCACACTCGTGGATTGAGGGATCCGAGAAATGTGGATGAAGTTTATATTGCAAATTTCCGAATAGCTAAGTCGGGAATAGATAACAGAAGCAAGCTACTAACTGAAGGTCGGTTGTCAACAAATGCAATTCTATTTGACACGGGTTCGGCATCGATAAAAGGCGGCTCAAACTCAGTAATTGATGAAGTCGCAACAGCAATGAAACAAGTACCGGACATGCGTATTACCATTGTTGGGCATACAGATGACGATGGGAGCGCTGAAGCTAATCTTAAACTGTCGAAGGATAGAGCAAATGCAGTTCGCGAAATACTTGTCTCACAGCATGGAATCGCAAAAAGTAGAATTGAAACAGATGGTAAAGGAGAAGCATCCCCGGTAGCATCAAACGACACCCAAAGCGGCAAATCACAAAACCGCAGAGTAGAATTTATAAAACAATAGATAAACACTGAATCATATGAAATCGCCACTAACACTTTTATCGAAAAGGACAATAATCACAATTACCCTCGCACTTGTATCATGTGTCACTACCGTATTTGCTCAAAATTGTAGCAAATTCTATCCCTTTAAAGAAGGATCTTCAGGGCAGATTACAACCTATGAAGGAAACAATAAAATATCGTCGGTGATGGACTACACCGTAACGAATGTCCGCACTGAAATGGGCCAAGAAATCGCCACGATTAATAATATTGTCAAAGACAAAAAAGGTAAAGTAATATTGGAAACAGCGTACGATTACACTTGCGCTGATGGAACTGTTTCAATAGATTTTGAATCGATTCTAAACTCTCAAGCATTTGAACAATTTAAAAATTTCGAGTATGAGATGTCAGGCGAAAATTTGAATTTGCCCAATAATCTAAGTGTAGGTGATAACTTACCCGATGCATCAGTGGCTATGGAAATAAGTATGTCGGGCATCAATATGGATATGAAAACTTTGATTAAAGACCGAAAGGTTGTAGGCCAGGAGACTGTAACCACTCCTGCCGGAAGCTTCGAATGCTATATAATTACTTATAGTATCGATCTAAATATGAGCATGGGTATGAATCAAATCAATACTGCAAAGCAATGGATCTCTGAAGGTGTAGGTATGGTAAAACAAGAGGATTATAATAAACGAGGTAAAATAACCAGTAGCAGCCTACTCACAGGCTTTAGTAAATAAATCATAGTTCGGCTTACAAAAAGTACTATACATAAGTTGGGCCAAAAGCGTAAAGACATAAAGTAAAGAAGCTGTTTCTAGGTAAAACTAGAGGCAGTTTTTTTATGAAGTTCGGCTTCAAAAAGGTCTGCAAAATGCTTTAGAAGTTTTTCTTTCACTTCTTCCATAGAAACTTCGGCCTTGCCCAATTCTACGTTCAATGAAGTGACCGCTTTGCCCTTGATTCCGCAGGGAATCATATGATCGAAGTAACCAAGATCTGCATTGACATTTAAAGCAAAACCATGCATTGTAACCCATCGGCTTGCCCGCACGCCCATTGCGCATATCTTTCTGGCAAAAGGGGTGTCAACGTCTAACCAAACACCAGTCTCACCCTTTGAGCGTACCGCCTTCAGACCGTATTCTCCAAGCGTTCTAATCACCATTTCTTCAAGAAATCGCAAGTATTTATGAATGTCGGAAAAGAAATTTTCCAGATCTAAAATTGGATAACCTACTATTTGTCCGGGACCGTGATATGTAATATCGCCACCGCGATTAATTTTATAGAATTTAGCACCAATTTTGGCTAACTTATCTTCTGAAACTAATAGATTAGAGAAATCCCCACTCTTTCCGAGGGTATACACATGCGGATGTTCCACCAATAGAAAATAGTTAGGGGTTGCCAACGTGGTTTCTTCTCTTCGGTTTTTAATTTTTACATCAATTATCCCATTGAAAAGCTCCTCTTGGTATTCCCAGGATTCTTTGTAATCTTTTAAACCTAGATCCTGTATTTCAATTGACTTATTCATTAATTACTTTCCAATTCAACTTCCAGATCGAGAATATTCGGATCTTTCATATAATCTAAAAAACTTCTTTCCACTTCAATGGTTTTACCGTCTAAAGAATAAGTAGCATCCTTTACTGATGATTTTTTTATTTTCTTCGGAAAGGTATACTTAAGCTTATATTTCATACTGCTCATAAAGGCTTCAGCCGATTTCATACTATCCAGCTGTTGGGTATGAAGTTTCTTGTCGATTATATAAGCGTCTCTTTTAAATTTTTTTCCTTCAAATTTATATTTAACACCTACTACTTCCGGTGAATCTTCTTCTTTATTTTCAATACTTGTACCTCCCATTTGGGGCATCATCGATCCACCTTCATTTAAACCATTCATCAGGTCGTTCGCTTCAGCGACATTTTTGAAATCGATGTACATATTAATATTCATTTTTTCAGTTTCCGAATCCATGACCATTCTTATATTGTAATTCTCCATTCGTTTCAGCTTTGCTTGTTGCTCTGCAGAAAGAGTTGAAATACTATCTTTTTTTTCTTCTAGAAATTGCTTTATAGAAATTATGGTATCCATTTTCACAGCTGCAGTATCGATCCCCATTCCGCCGAAAGCCATCATTTCATCCATATTCAGATCGATTGCCATTCTACCACTTCCATCCTCGTTGAGCACCATAGTTTCAGTAAATTGGCAACTGGCAAAAAAAATTGTTGCCAGCAACAAAAGAGCACTTCTTAGTATCATTATTTATTTTTTAGGATTATTTAAAATTATTAAGGCGGCAATAACACCCGGAATCCAACCGCAAATCGTTAATATTAATACGATCAAAATAGAACCGCATCCTCTGTCTATCACTGCCAGGGGTGGAAAAAGAATTGACAGCAGCACTCTCCAAATACTCATATCTACAAATTTACTAATTAATTGTTTTAAACTATAAGTAGGAGGCTTATTACTTTTGTTACAGACCTTGAATTCTATAACTTTGTGAGTATCTTCGGTTTTTCGAATAGTATGAAAAAAATTCGTTTTCTTATAATTCTTGTAATTCTGTTGGCATTCCAAAGCGGTATGGCGCAATACCAGTTCTCTGGAAATGTAGACGCAGAATTTCTAGAAGGAAATATATACCTTTCCGTAGTCGAAGATTATCGAAAAATCTCCGGGGTATATCCCGAGCAGATTTTGAACAAAACGACTCCCGACTCAACGGGTTATTTTAATTTTTCTGGAAATAATCTCCCTGCCCAAAATAGAATTTATCGAATCCATGTCGATACTTGTAGTGAAGATACTCAGAAAACCAGTCATTTTACCGGCCACTGCCCAAATAGTGAAGAAATAGTATTTATTGCGAATAATTCAGATACACTGTCGCTGCCTTTCTCCTTCGATAATGAAATGTTCTGTCGTATCATTTCTCCAAACGACAAGGCAAATACTCTACTAAAAATAGATTCGTTGAAAAACGACATGCGCTTTGCTTTTGGTACTTACCGAAGTGAGGCAAATAGAAAAATAAATTCTGAAAAATGGTTTAAAACCATTCAACAGTTTAGTTCAAAATTGAACGAACCATTGGCCGAATTATATAGCTATGCCTTTCTTTCTGATCGCACAAACGATTTGCATGCTTATTATTTGGAGGACCTAAAAACGAACTCCTATTACGACGGACTCTTAACCAGAATCAGCACTACATATCCCAATAGTAGTTATAGCAATCAATACGCAGCCGAGTTAGCTTCCGATCAATATATAAACACTGCAACCTCGAACAAATTACCTTGGTGGGTTTATCTGGGTAGTTTAATCGCCCTTGTTTCAATTCTTGGTAATTTTTATTTCTTCGGAAAGTGGAAAAAGGCAACTAATCAGTTAATCCCGGCAGAAGCAGCGCTTTCGAATCAGGAGAAAAAAGTGTTATCTCTCATTTTAGATGAAAAGTCGAATAAAGAAATAGCTTCCGAAATGTTTGTGAGTGTAAGTACCGTTAAAACTCACATAAATAATTTATATAAAAAGTTGAATGTTTCTTCCAGAGAAGAAGTAAAGAAACTCTATAACTAATTGTTTTTTTGAATCTGATCTTAAATTCAAACGGGGTCTAGTCCTTTTTTAGAACCTGTAAACTTCATGTTTTCGCTTTCGTTTTTAAATCTTCGTTATCGAATTTTAAAAACACCACCAATGAAAACAATAGTACTTTTATTACTCAGTCTATCTCTGTATATCGCAAATGGGCAATCATTTAACAATGAAGTTAGTCTGGAAAAAGGATCGCCTCAACTCTTAGGTAAAATAAATAAGTCGGCTCTTTTAAAAACACCATATAGTGATTGGTTTGGTAAAAATTATACCGAATATCAACCGTCGGAAGCCCAAACAACTCAATTAAGTGACCAACTTTCAGAATATACAATTTCCATTTTTTTAGGCACTTGGTGTGGAGACAGCAAACGAGAGGTGCCTAGATTCTATAAAATCTTAGATGTCGCAGGATTTCCACTCGACCGAGTTACCACGGTAGGGGTTAATAATGCACGGGATACTTACAAACAGAGTCCCGGAGGCGAAGAAGAGGGGTTAAATATACATCGCGTACCAACTTTTATTTTCTACAAAAATGGTAAAGAAGTGAATCGAATTGTTGAATTTCCAGTGGAAACTTTAGAGCAGGACATGTTGAAAATCCTTCA